>JBQTIJ010000392.1:0-13284 GCA_052388255.1 Phycisphaerales bacterium | reverse complement strand
AGCGGATCAGCGTCTCGATGGCCTCCTTGAACGCGCCGGTGCGGTACAGGGCCACGCCAACCGTGTTGACGTATGAGCCCACCTCGGACGCGAGTTCGACGGCGCGGCGTGCATCGGTGAGGGCCTTCGCGGCCGCCTCGGGGGTGACCGGCGCGAAGCGCACGGCGATCCACGCGGCATTGTTGAGCGTGAGGGCTTCGGCGGCTCGGGCCGCGGCGGTGCGGCGCTGCTCGTCGGCGCGTTGCAGCAACACGGCCTGTGCGGCGGCGCGTTCCTCGGGAGAGAGGGGGGGGTCCGCGGCGCGGGTCGACGAGGTTCGCGCGGGCCTCTCACTTTCAGTGGGGGGTGCCGGGGGGCGGCAGGCCGCGGCATTGGCCACATTCTCACGACTGGGCGTTTGGGGCGCGCAGCAACGCGACCAACTGCTCCTGCTCGTAGTGTCGGTCGTTGGTCAGGGCGTCGGTGATGCCGTGGTGCTTCATGGCTAAGAACGAGACGCAATCCACAAGGCTGTAGCCCTTGTCCTTCCGGTCCTTGTACAGGCCAAGCCCACCGTCGAAGCTGCCACGCGATTGCGGATCGACGACGACCCGGGAGTCCTTGCGAATGCCCTCCACCATCTGCACGGCTTGCTCGCGGCTCCCGTCTGTCCACTTACTGAAGTGGTTGAGCACCTCGCCGAGCACCTCATCGGTCGTGTACACCTCCGCGTGCGTGATCTGCTTCTGCACCGCGAGCGCGGCGGCCCGAAGCTCATCGTCGCGGTTGATGAGCGCAATCCAGTAACAGGCATCGGCGAAGACGCGGCTCATCGGGTGGTCTTGGGAGCTCCGTACAAGTAGTGATCCAACTGCGACGCGCCGTCCTTCGGCCACTGCGAAATCATTTCCTGCGGGAGCCGCTCCGCGAGTTCGGCGATGCGCTCCCAGATGGGCCGGTCGTCCTGCGCCAGTTCGAGCGACGGGGGGGCCGGGCGGCTGGTCCAGCCCGGCGGGTAGCCGCGGAAGGTGCACCCCACGCCGGGGCGGTCCACGCCGTCGAAGATCGCGAGCAACTGGCGCTCGAGCGCGATCGGCAGGTTGTAGAGGCGCAGCACGGCGGCGTCGAGGTCGAGCAAGGCCCGCTTGATCGCGGGCTCATCGGGCGGGGTGAGCGTGAACCCCGGCGCCGGCACGGCAAGTTTGAGGTAAGCGGCGGCGGCGGCTTCGATCTCGGTCTTCTGCGCCTTGGTCGGCTGCGGAAGCGGCATCGCGAGCCATGTCTTGCCGAGCGTTTCTCGCTTGCTCGTCCAGCAGTACGAGAATGCATTAGCGACGGGCGAATTGAGAGCGGCCCACAAGACAACCAAAGAAGCCGATTTGCTGATCGGCCGGAACGCCAAGAAGCGGCTGGAAACTGCGAGACCTTCGGAGTCCACGACAGCCACAAGTCGCCAAGCCTCTCTCGCCATCCGCGCGTAGTTCAAAACTACCTGCGGCGTTCCAAGCGTTGTCGCCGCGCCCGGTCGTCGCACGTTTGCCTTGCGGAGGTCGACCCACTCCGCCTGGGGCAACTCCCACACGGTGTAGTCATCACTGGCATTGAGCACGGACTTGGTGAACCCGGGCTTGGCTGACTTGCTCACGACGCTCCGCGAGCCAAGCGTTGCTTTCGCCTTCAGTTGAAAGCCCTGCTGCACATCAAACGCCTCTCCGAGCGGCGAGACGTCCTTCAAGTGCCGCCATACCTCGCGCAAGTCCGGCTCGTACAGGCTCGCGTCCTCGCCCCGCCCCAGCTCCGACGGCTCCAGCCGATCCTCGCGGGTGAATCTCAAGGCCGCTTTGAACTCGCCCATGTCCCGGTTGCGGACCCGGCGGTACATGACTTTCGTGACTCTGGCCGCGCCCTTCCTTCGGCGACCCAGCAAGATGCACGCCTCATGATCGGCGACGCTGAACAGTTTGTCCTCGAAGAGCGAAATCTCGGCGACCTCGCACGATTCCAGCAAGTCCTTGCGGAGTTGCTTGGCCTCGCGGTCGTAGAGCATTCCCTGCGGCAGCACAAAGCCGAACACAGCCCCGTCCGTCAGGTTCGGCACCACCCGCTTGAGCATCTCGACGGCCTTGGTCTGTGCCGCTACCGGCTCCTCCGACCTGAGCCAGAGATTCGCCTTGGTCTTCTTGAAGTCCTCGTAAGGCGGATTGGAAAGCACGATCGTCGCCCACTTCGCCGCGTCCTTGAGCACGCCCGGCTTGAACATGTCGCCCGTATCGATCTGCCAGGTGTTGCCGTGCGGCACGTCGGCGAGCGTGAGCGAGAGTTTGGCGATTTCGACGGCGAAGGCGTCGAACTCGACACCCCTGATCCGCTCGCGCAGGAACTTGTGCCGGGCCGCGCTGTCCTCCATGCCCGACCAGTTGCGGAGGTCGCGCATCGCCGCCGTCAGGAACGCCCCGTGCCCGCACGCGGGCTCGAAGACCCTCTGGTCTTTCAGCGTGCCCGGTTCGATGAGCGGCCACAACTGCGAGAGCATGTGGTCCACGAGGATCGAGGGCGTGCTGTGGATGCCCAGCGTTTTGCGCACGTCCGGGCGTGCCTTGTCGGCGCGCTTGCCCCGCGTGCTCTTCGGGCCGTCGATCAGCGAGGTCTCATAGAGGTACGCGAGCGACTCGGCGCTGATGTTGCCCAGGCTCCCCCAACCCGCGATGCTCGACGCGACCCGCGCCAACGCGGGTTTCCAAGTCTTGTCGCCGGGCGGATAGTCGCGGGCATCCTTGTAATGCTCGCCGACAACCTTGAAGACCTCATCGACGTTGTTCAGGTCGAGCGTCTTGAATCCCCGGACACCCTTCTCGCTGAGCAACTTGGCCGCGAGCATCCAGAAGACCGACTTGTACACGCCCCCTTCGTGCGCGTGCGAACGCACCTTGCCGCCCAGGTCATCCAACAGCGAGCGGATCGCCTGCGTCACCAAACGGTTAAGCGCTTCGCCCGCTTTGCGTTCCAGCGCGGGCATGAGGCCGACATCGACGAACTCCATTTGCACGCCCGCTGGCGCGGGCCGGTGTAACTTGGCGGCGTAGATGTTCTCAGGCTTCAGTTGCGCCGCGTGCGTGCGGAAGAAACCTTCGACCTCGCTCGCGCGGATGTTCTTGGGCTCGCGCGGCCCGGTGATCGAGAGTTGCCACCAATCCAACGAATCTCCCCGGCACACCAAGGCCGTGGGCGCGCCGAACTCGATGCACGCGTGCGCCGCCAAGCGGCTGTCGTTGGTCGCGTCCACCACCGCCAGACACGCCGAACGAGCATCCCACGGCTTGCCGATGAACCCGCCCAGCGCAACAGTCCCAGCGCCGAACGAGTAGTCCGGCTTGAGCCGATCGCCGGTGTACCCACACGCTTCGATGCGGGCTTTCAGCGTCGCGGATGTCACGGTCGCAGACGGCACGGCGGCGATTTCCTCCATGAAAAGGCCGGAGTCGGGGGTCTTCGTGCCCGTTCTATCGGCTCATGGAGGCATTGTACGGGAAGAGGCCGGGGAAAGCGATGCGCATGCCAGCGCGGGTACCCGCCGCCCCCTCGTGTCGCTCGTGCGGCGAGCACCGCCCCTCGGTTGATCCCTCGCGGGCAAGGGCGGCGGAGCGGGATGCACGCTCGGCGGGCTGGAATGGACTTGCTACGGGAGCGGACGGGTTGTTTGTCCGTCCGTCCGGCTCGCCCGTCCGGTCGGCCAAGAAAATTGTCCGAGCGCGCGGCTCAAGTGGACTGCCAGTCTGGTCGATGGTGAGATCGTCCGTGTTGTTTGGACTGCCGTCCGGTCTTTGCGGACGGCGGGACAACGCGACCGCGCGGTCGGCCACTGCGTGTGGCCGGTCGCGCGATTCGTGCGGACGCTCGGCCAAGTCCTGCGGACGGCAGCCCGAGGCCGTTGGCCGCTCCAGGAGTACACGCCCATGGCCGAACGACGCTTCCCCAGGCCCGATGCCGACTTCGCCGCGTACATGAACCACTACTACGAGGCCGTGGAGAAGTTCTACGACGCGCAGGGGCTTGACCCCAGCGGCCTGACGGACCTCAAGAAGTCCCTTGATACGTGGAACGCGATGTACCCCGCGCACGTCGCGCTGCAGGCCGAGGCGGAGGGGGGGCGCCAGAACAAGGACGCGGCCCGGCGTGACCTCGAAGCCCAGGCCCGGCCCATCACCTCGTTCGTGCAGGGATTCCCGAAGACCACGGATGCCGACCGCGCGACCATCGGCATTACGATCCGCGCGGCGGGAGGTGGAGCAACCCCCGCGCCTTCGAGCAGGCCGCTGGTGATTGTGGAGTCCGCCGCACGGTACACGCACGAACTCCGCTTGGTGGATGAATCCACGCCGACCCGGCGCGCTCGCCCGCGCGGCGTCGAGCGAGCTGAAGTCTTCGTTGCCTTCACCGCCACGGGCACGCCAGCGCCGAACAACTTCGACGCGTTCCGTTACGTGCAGAGCGTGAGCGACGGGGGAGCCGTGCTGTCGTACGAGTCGCCGCAGGGCGGGATGCAGGCGCACTACCTCGCGCGATGGGTGACGCGCCGTGGCGCGATGGGGCCGTGGAGCGACACGGCCAGCGCGACAGTCGCGGCTTGAATACCGCCCGGTGTGCCACGGCAGCCGCGTCGATGCAGAGGAAGAACGTCATCAGCGATGGTCCGTTGCTTGCGCTAGCGAGCCCTTGTGCGGAACACAGCAAGTGTCGCGCCGGTGGCTGCGTCCCAACTTCTTGCCCTGTCGTCCAGGCTGGTGGCAAGAACGCGAGTGCCGTCTGGGCTAAAGAAAGCAGCATACACATCGCGTGTGTGGCCATTGAGTTGTGCGAGGCTCCTCCCTCTGGCGGCGTCGTCAAGTGCGACGGTGTCCGAGTCGGATGCTTCTTCGAGTGGCCGTACGTGCAGCCGCTTCGGGCTGCGGGAGGACTTCGCGATTGTGTGCGGGTGTGTCGTCGCGGGGGCTCCTCCACGCCCGGCTACGAACGTCACAGCCCATTCGGGCTGGAGAGGTGGGATGTCGTGTTGGTCGGTGGGTACGGACGGCAGGGTGGTACGGGAGGAGAATGGCGGCCTTGAAGGGGCGGAGGAATTTCCTCGGCGCTCGTGTTGCTGCCTTCGCCCCTCCGGGGCGAGAGAGATTCAGGGACCGCTGTCCACGGGTTGCGCGGGCGCGGCGCCCGCTCTACCCGTGCCGACAGGCCGCGGCCCTGCTGGGGCCGGTGGAGGCGAGGGCAGTCGTTCGTGGTGGGGGAAGGGCAGACCGGGGGGAGGCGCGGGGGAGGAAGAGGGGAAAAAGGCACACCCGGCGGAAGCCGGGTGCCCCTCTGTGAATGGCCCCGCCGGGAATCGAACCCGGGACCAGGCGATTATGAGTCGCCAGCTCTAACCGCTGAGCTACGGGGCCGCCGGGGGGAGGGTAGTGCGGAGGGCTCGCGATCAATCGAGGGGGCGGATGCGTAGGGTGCGGAACTCGACGGTGAGGGGATCCGCACGCTTGCCGATGCCGTGGACCTGCAGGGCGATGTGGCCGCGGAGGTCGGTTTGGTCGAAGAGTTCCGCGGCGGGGACGCCGTTGAGATAGGTTCGGATGACTGGGCCGCGGGCGACGATGCGGAGTTGGTTCCACCCGCTGGGTTTGAAGGCAGGCGCGACAGAGGGTGCATCGGTGAGGGGGGCGAGCCAGCCGCGGCGGGCTTCGTCGTAGATGCCGCCGGTGAACTGGCGGGGCGAGGGGTCGAGTTCGACCTGGTAGCCGCGGATGCGGGCGGCGCGATCGGCGGGGTCGCCGGCGGGGTGGCTGCGGATCTGGATGCCGGAGTTGAGGTCGGGATGTTGGCGGCATTCGGCGATGAGCTCAAAGTCGCCGAACTGTTCCTTTGACACGAGGAAGGTGTTGGGTGAGTCCGGGGCGGTGGTGCCGGTGATGACGCCGGCTTCGAGGGTGAAAGTGGCCTGGCCGCCGCGGATGAACCATGCGGTGTCGATGGGTTGGGCGAGGAGGTCGCGCCATGGTCGCGCGGGCGGCGTGGGGGGCGAGAGGAGCGGGGCGACCCAGACGTTGCGGTAGCGGACGGGGCCTTCTGCATCGGTCTCGTGGTCTTGCAGGCGCAGGGGGCCGGTCTGGATGGATGGATCGGCAGCGGAGGGGGATTCGACTCTGTCCACGGCCGCGCCGGTGGGGGCGGGGATGGGGATGTCGTTGTGGATGAGGTGGCCGTTCCAGTAAGCGGTGAGTCGTGCGGGCTCGGTCTTGCGGCCGTCAGCGAATCGTGGGGCTCGGAAGAAGATGTCATACGCCTGCCATGTGCCGGGGCCGGTGGAGGCGTTGGTCATCGGAGCGCGGAGGCCGTAGATCGCGCCGGCTTCGTTCGGCTCCGGGGCTTTGCCGGCGGAGGTGCCGAGGACCTGGAGTTCATAGCGGCCCTGGAGGTAGACGCCGCTGTTGCCAGCGCGCTGGCCTTGCCCGCCCACGGGGGCGAACCACTCGACGTGGAGGTGGTGATCGCCCATGACTGCGCGTGAGGTGAGGTCGCCACCGGCGATTGACTCATAGCCGGGCCCGGTCTCGAAGGCGTGCTGAGGGCGCGTTGGCTCGGGGGGTTGGCCTGCGGCACCGGGGCGGGTGAACGCGGCCCGCGCGCTGGTGCCGATGAGGGTAACGGCGCTTTCGGGAGGGAAGACGCCGAGGCCGAGTGCGGCGGGGGCGAGCGGGAGGGCGTTGAGAGTTGCGGCGGCGGGTGGCTCGGCGCGGGGGAGGTGGTTGAGGGTGTACCAACCCTCGGTGGTGAAGATGGGTTCGCCGGTGAGTGCGGAGCGCGGGTCAGTGCGGATGTGGACGGTGCGGCCGGGCATCAGGGCTTCAACGGCGAGCGTGACGCGGCGGCCGTCTTCGCTTGGCTGAGCGCTCTTGACCCGGAGGGGCCGGACGTTCTGCTTCGCGCCGCCGTAACGGTCGGTGGGGGCGTAGTCCCAGTCGCGCAGTGTGTAGTTGGCGGGGTCGGCGAGCCAGTGGGCGTCGACTGGTTGTGTGAACTCGATCTCGAAACCGTCGTGGCGGGCGCGGATGGCGAGCATCTCAAAAGGGACTTTGCCGGTGGGCGTGAGACGTTCAAGGCCGGCGCGGGTTTCCTTCCAGTTCCAGTTGCCGCCGGCGCCGATGCCGCCGACAAAGAGCGTGCCGTCTGGACCCCAGACCATGCGGTTGATGCCGACGTTGAACCCCTGTGAGAACTGGAAGACGGCGCCTTGCCACTGGCCGTTGACCTGCTCCAGCGCAGCGCGGCGGATGCCGCCGGCGGTGAGCTCGCCGATGAGTAACTGGCCGGCGTAAGGGCCGGCGTGGGGGCCGGGCTCGATGAGGAGGGGCTGGGTGGGGGAGTTGGCGAGGTCGTTGTGGACGAGGTCAATGGCGGCGGGTGCGCGGGGACGATCACACCATGCGCTGGCGCTGCCGCCCTTGGGGAAACGTTCCGCGAGTTTGGGGACGGGGCGGGTGTTGTTGAAGTGACCGAAGAAGCGGCCGGGGACCACCTCGCCCATCTGGTTCGATGGCATCCACGTGCCCTGGTTGTCGCAATAAAAGAGCGAGCCACCGGGGCCGAAGCCGAGCCCGTTGGGGGTGCGCACACCGCCGGCGATTGCGTGGAAGGTGCGCGAGGCGATGTCGATCTCGAGGATGCAGCCGCGGAGGGGATCGTTCGGCCCGGCGTTGGTGCCCATGCCTTCCCACCCGGCGGGGGCCATGACGGTTGAGAGGGCGGCGTAGAGCTTGCCCTCGCGGTGAAGCAGGCCGAAGGTGAACTGGTGGTAGTTCCAGGCCTCCCAGCCGCGGGCGATGTCTTCATGGTGTTCGAAGAAACCGTCGCCGTCGAGATCGCGAAGAAGGGTGACGGCGCGGCGGTGAGAGACGTAGAGGTCGCTCCCGACCGTGCAGAGGCCGAGGGGTTCGTAGAGGCCGTCGGCGGCGACAGAGACGGTGACGTTTGCGAGATCGCCGTGGACGCCGGTGAGCGCGTAGAGCTTGTCGGCGGGCTTTGACTCGATGTCAGGGAGATCGGTCTCGGTGCGCTGGAGGGGGTTGAAGGTGCCGACGATGAGGCGGCCGCGGGCGTCGAGGGTCATGGCGCCGGTCATGGGCAGGAAGCCCTTGGCCACGATGGGCTCGACGGTGAAGGAGGGGTGAACGGTCTCGATGGGGCGGCCGTCGCCCGGTCGGCCGAATGGGGCGCGCTGCTTGATGCCGGGTGCGGTGACGCGGGCGTTGTCGCGTTCGACGAAGAGGGCACCGGGGCCGAGCGTGCTGAAGGTGGTGCCGGTTGACCACTCAAGGCGGAGTGCGCGGTTGCCGCCGGCGTCAAAGTGCTCGATCAAGAAGGGGTGATCGCCCGCGGCGAGGTCGATGGGCTCACTCGTCTTTGGGGTGGCCCCGTGGCGGCCGTCGTGATCGATGATGCGGCGGTCGCCGAGAGTGAATCGGCTGCCGTCGTCGCTGGTGAGACGGAAGGTGTGGGGCCCGGGGTTGGTGACGCGGCTGGTGCCGCGGGCGATGGCGAGGAAGGGGGCCGGGAGGTCGGCGAAGTCGTCGCGGGCAAGATCGAGGGTGGCGCGGACCTCGTCGAAGTTTGGCGTCTGGTTCTCGGCGAGCGTGGGGATGGCCTTGAGGTCGCCATCAAGCTGATAGATGCGGAGGGTGAAGCCGGGCTCGAGATCGGCGCGTGGGAGGGGCGCGGGGGGCTCGGTCGGGAGCAGGAGCGAGAACGCCACGGCGGCGAGTGCGGAGAGTGGTGACATCCGGCAAGCGTATTGGCGACGGGGTCAGCCGCGCGGGGTGGGGCGGGCGCGGGTGGCGGGCTTGCGCGAGGGGCGGGCGGAGACGCGGAGTTCGCAGTGGGCTCCGAAGCGTTGGCAAATGACGGCCGAGGGTGAGGGAGGTGGGGCAGCAGCACCGAGGGCGGAGGGGCAGCCAGCGCAACCGCCGGAGAGCCGGGCCTTGCAGGCGCGGCGGCCGTGCCAGATAAGGAGGTGGCTGGCGAGGCACCATGAATCCTGCGGGAAGAGCGCCATGAGCAACCGCTCTGTGCTGGCGACGTTCATGCCGCGCGGCACCAGCCCGAGCCGGACGCTGAGGCGGGCGATGTGGGTATCGACGACGAAGCCGACGTTGATGTTGAAGGCGTTGCCGAGGACGACGTTGGCGGTTTTGCGGGCGACGCCGCGGAGTGTGAGGAGGTCGGCCATTGTGCGCGGGACTTCGCCCAAGAAGCGGGAGGCGACTTCCGTCATGGCGGCGTGGATGGCGCGGGCCTTGGTGCGGAAGAGACCGATGGTGCGGATGTAGGGCTCGATATCGGCGGGGGTCGAGCGGGCGAACGCGGCGGGGGTTGGGAAGCGCTGGAAGAGTGCGGGGGTGGCCTTGTTCACGGAGACGTCGGTCGCTTGCGCGGAGAGGATGGTGGCGACGAGGAGTTCGTGGGGGGAGGTGTAGTCGAGTTCGCAGTGGGCATCTGGGTAGTGGGCGCGGAGGGCGGCGAGCAGGTCCGCTGCACGGGAGCGCGCGGCAGCGCTGACGCGCGGGAGCGCGATGTCCATACTGGGCTTGGGGGCGCCTCGGGTCATGCGCGCGAGGGAGGGAGGCGGGGTTCTTCGTAGCGTGGGGCGGCGAGGTCGCCGTTGAGCGCGGCACTGCCGAGGGCGGCGAGGAAAAAGAGGACGCCGACGATGAGCGTGAGCGAGAGGAGGACGTTGCTGGCGGTTGGATGGTCAGCGGAGAAGGCGGCCTGCGCGGCATCTGCGATGGCCTGTTCGCCCGCTGCGGCGGCGTTCCAATAGGCGCGGAGGTTGACGTTCATGCGGGGCTGGAGGACCATGACCCGGTACGCGACGAGCGAGACGGCGACAGAGAGGAGGACGATGCCGGCGGCGATGCGGGTGGATTTGATCGAGACTTCACGGCGGACGACGAGTACGAGGAGCGTGCCGAAGGCGATGGTCACGCAGACAAAGGAAAGGAGATGATGTCCGAGATATAGAAGACGATTTCCGCGACGTGGCCGGCGGCAAGCAGCCAGTGGGATCCGGTATACTTTGGGTATGCGCCGAGCGTGGGGTCGAGCCGTTTGAGGGTGGGAAACAGGACAGCCGCGGCGACACCCGACATGATGAGTGACCCGAACCAGAGCCCGAGCGCGAAGGTGTGGAGGGCGAGGAGCGAGCGCCTGAGCATGCGCGATGGTAGAGTGCGCGGGGCGTGGGCAGGCCGCGGGGCCTATGGTCGAGCGTGGTGCAGTTTCCGCCCATTTCGCTGGCGCTTGCGGGGCTTGAACACCCGGGCGCAACCGATGCGTCGGGGGTGCGTGAGTTGTTCACATGGGCGAAGGGGCTGGGTGTGCAGGGGGTGCAGTTGAATGGGGCCGCGGCGGGGCTTCGGGCGCGGGAGCTTGACCGTTCCGGTCGGCGGGATCTGGCGGCGGCGATGAAGCGGGCGGGGCTTGGGTTCAGCGGGATTGATCTGTGGGTGCCGCCGGAGCACTTTGCGGACCCGGCGCGGGCGGAGCGGGCGGCCTCGGCGGTGTGCGAGGCGATTGAACTCTCGGCAGAGATCGCGGGGTTGATGGGGGCGGGCGTGTGCCCGGTGTCGATCACGCTTTCGCGGGTGAAGGGTGAGCCGCCGGTCGATGTGTCGCGCGTGTTGATTGCGCATGCGGATCGCTTCGGCGGGCGGGTGGCGGACTGCACGTATCCGTGGAGCGGGAATGGACCGAGCGATCGGCAGTCGCCGCTGGGGGTCGGGCTTGACCCGGCGGCGGTGCTGATGGCGGGTGGTGACCCGGTTCGTGAAGCGGGGGCGCTGGGGCCAGGGCTGGTGGCGGCGCGGCTCTCTGATTGTCAGTCGGCGGGGCGGACGGCGTTTGGCGGGCCGGATGGGCGGGTGGATCCGCTGGCGTATGGGGTTGGGCTGAGCGCATCGGGCGGAGGGGGCGGTCCTGCGTGGGTGGTGTTTGATGGGCGCGGGGTGCGCGATCCGGCCCACGGGATCGCGGGGGCGGTGAGCGTGTGGGGGCCGCGGATGCCGGGGTGAGCGCGGGGGGCATTTGTGCGGGGAGTGGGGCGGGGCGTCGATGATGGTGATATCTTCATGGCTCTCGGCCTGCGCTGATGGCGCGGCCGAGGGGTGTCGCTGTCGTTTTGACGATGGTGACTACCTGATCCGCGTACCTCATCAAGCGAGGCATCATGGCCGGTCTCCCTGGGTCCTCTTCGTCCGACAGCCCGACGACACTCCCGCAGTTGACGCCGGAGCAGTTGGCGACCATGACGCCCGAGGAGAAGGACGCATGGTGGCTGAAGAACGTCTACCGGGGTGACAAGATGCCGCAGCTCACGCTGCGGGCGGTGTTGATGGGGGGCGTGCTTGGGATGCTGATGGCGGCGTCGAACCTGTATACGACGCTGGCGATCGGCTGGGCGTTCGGCGTGGCGATCACGGCGTGCGTGATGTCGTTTGTGATCTGGAACGGGATGCGGGTGCTGTCGGGCGGCCGGCTGGGGCAGATGTCGATTCTCGAAAACAACTGCATGCAGTCGACGGCTTCGGCGGCGGGGTATTCGACGGGCTCGACGCTGGCGACGATGTTCGGTGCGCTCCTGCTGCTGCGCGATCCGGCGGAGGGGCAGACGTTCGCGGACATCAAGAACTGGGACCTGCACCCGTGGTGGGTGGTGGTGGCCTTCACGCTGTGCACGGGGCTGCTCGGAGTCTTCCTGGCGATCCCTCTCAAGCGGCAGATGATCAACCATGAGCAACTGCGATTCCCCAGCGGCGTGGCCTCGGCCGAGACGCTGACGAGTCTTTACAGCCGTTCGGCGGACTCGATCCGCAAGGCGTATGTGCTTCTTGCGGGGATCGGCGCGGGGGCGCTGGTGGGGGTGCTGAATACGGGTGAGGGGACGCTTGCGTTCCTGGACAAATATTTCTTTGAGAAGATCAAGGCCTTTGCGGTGGACATTCGGCTGCCGGAGATGCTGCCGCACGGTGGACTCGGGACGGTTCACGGGGCCGCACCTCAGGCCTTTGGCTTTGAGCCGAGCATGCTGCTGATCGCGGCGGGGATCATCACGCGGATGCGCGTGTGCCTTTCCATGTTTGCTGGTACCGCGTTGCTCTACTGGGTGGTGGGGCCGTGGCTGGTGGAGAAGGACCTCGCCATCGCTGGCTCGGGCTGGGTGCAGCAGAATGGGGAATGGGTCTACGACAAGACGGCGTATGTGAAGGACACGATCCGGAACATCGATCTGAACAGTTCGGGGAAGTTCCTGCGGTTTACGACGTGGGCGCTCTGGGGCGGGACGGCGGTGATGGTCTTTGCGAGTTTGACGGCGATCGCGCTGCAGTGGCGGACGGTGGCGCGGGCGTTCTTGGGGCTTGGGAAGGCGAAGGCCGGCGGGCACGATATCGCGTCGATCATGAAGATCGAGGTGCCGACATCATGGATGGTGATGGGCATGGTGCCGATCTCGATCGCGCTGGTGGCGGTGCAGGTGGTGGCGTTCAACATTCACTGGTGGGCGGGGTTGATTGCGGTGGCGCTCTCATTCTTCCTGTCGCTGGTCGCCTGCCGGGCTACGGGTGAGACCGACACCACGCCGATCGGGGCGATGGGGAAGGTGATGCAGTTGCTGTTCGCGGTGCTGCACCCGGGGCAGATTGTGCCGAACCTGGCATCGGCGGGCGTGGCGGCCAACAGCGCGAGTTCCGCGGCGGACCTGCTGACGGACCTCAAGAGCGGATACCTGCTTGGCGCGAACCCGCGCAAGCAGTTTCTGGCGCAGTTCTTCGGGGTCTTCTTCGGGACGCTTGTGGTGGGTCCTTTCTGGTACCTGATGGTGCCGACGCGGGAGGCGCTTGAGAAGTTTGCCGCGCCGGGGACGCGCCAGTGGGAGGCGGTGGCGCGGGTGCTGACCAAAGGGATCGACCAGTTGCCGGAGTCGGCGAAGTGGGCGATTCTGTTTGGGGCGCTGTTGGGGATGCTGCTGCCGATCGTGGAGCGCTTGACGCCAGCGCATCTGAGAAAGTACGTCCCCTCGGCCATGGGGCTTGGGCTCTCGTGGGTGATTCCTTTCAGCAGCGCGATCGGGTTCCTGGTCGGCGCCGTGATCGGCTGGGTGTGGGAGATGCTGCACAAGCGGAGCGCGGAGTCGTATGGGATCGCGGTGGCCTCGGGCCTGATCGCGGGCGAGTCGCTGATCAAGGCGATCATCGCGATGACGGCGACGGCGAT
>JBQTIJ010000391.1:0-3657 GCA_052388255.1 Phycisphaerales bacterium | reverse complement strand
CCGGGCTCGATGAAGCCGTCGCCGTTGAAGTCACACTCGGCCCGCTCGGCCTCGTTGTCGCTGAAGAAGGCGGTGATGAACTCGTCAAGGTCACCGGGTTCGGCGATGCCGTCGCCGTTGAAGTCGGTGGGGCAGCAGGGGCCGTTGCATGGAAGGCCGGGGACAGAGAGGCCGGCGGCGACGGCGGTGGTGGGAGTGCCGGGCTTGAAGAGGCCGACGGTGGCGGCGCCCAAGACGGGGGCGATGTTGGCGTCAAAGCGGAAGTTGTAGAGGGTGCCCCAGCGGATGGCGTTGGCGTTGTCGCCATTGGGACCAACGAAGGGTGCGCAGGACCAGGTGACAGCATCGGGCGTGACAACGCCGGACCAGTTGGCGGGGTTGGTAGCGGTGTTGGGGTAGGGCTCGCCGGAGTGGGCGAAGACGCCGTGGAAGCCGATGTTCGAGATGATGGTGCCGGGGGCGCGGGGAACGGAGAAGGAGCCGCCGCAGCGGTCGGCGTTGAGGTTGTGGACGGCGTACTCGTAGTGCCAGGTGCCGTTGCCGTTGTCGGTGACTTTGACGGCCACAAGGAAGCGGCTCATGATGCCGCCATCAGAGAGCGGCGTGGTCTGGAGATAGTCGGCGTTTGCGATCTGGACAGAGGGCTCGGCGGCCTTCCAGGCGAAGATCGCGGGGGTGCGCTGCACGGTGCCGCCGACGAAACTGGGCACGCCGGTGGTGCTGGGGATGGAGATGCGTCGGTAGGAGGCGTTGTTGAGGCCGTTGGTTGAGGGCGCGCCGCTGTTGCTCCAGCGGGCATCGTCATAAGTGACGTAATGGCACTCGACGTAGTACTGGGCGCCCGCGTTCTGGGCGGGATCAACATCGGCGGTGAAGACCTGGAGGCGACGGCCGATGGTGGCCGCGGCGGCGGGGGCGGAGAAGGGGTAGGGGTATTCGGAGGTGGTGGGGTTGACCTGTGAGCGGGGGCCGTTGCCCTGGCTGCCGTTCAGGCCTGCGCCGTAGGCATCGGAGCAGTTCACGCCGAGCTGGGTGCCGCCGAGCGGGGGCTGGGTGCAGGTGCCGCAGGTGCCGCTGTTGGTGGAGGAGAAGCCGTGCTTGAGCCATGACTGGCCGAGCTGCTCAAAGCGGCCGTTCTTGAGGCGGAACATGTTCTGGGCGATGACGGGGTGCTGGTTGACGGAGGCGAACCAGTTGACGGGGACATCGCCCATGTTGCAGGCATCGGTGCCGACGGAATAGGCGGTGATGTTGCCGACCGTGCCGTAGTTGTTCATGTCGATGAGGTTGGCGACGAAGACATCTGGCCCGCGGGTGGGGCAGGGATCGACGACGAGACTGATGGTGCCGTTGTTGGAGCGGCCCTGTGCGTCGGCAACGGTGAAGAGGAGGACCTTGGGGCCGGGCGTGACGGCGGGGGTGACGACGGCGGAGAAGGAGTGGATGGCGTCATTGGCGACGGCGTCGCCGTGGGTGCCGTCGTTGTAGAAGGTCTGGGTGGCTGAGCCGCCGATGCTCTGCAGGTTCGCGACGACGGCGAGATCGGTGCTGGTGGGGCTGGCCCCGGGCATGACGTTCACGGTCAGGAGGGCGGTCTGGTTGGTGTTGCAGGCGAAGACCGTGGGGGGTGTCGAGGAGCCCGTTCCGCCGGGGGGCGTGGGGCTGTTGGTGCAGGCGAGGTCGATCTTGAGGCCGCTGAAGAGGCCGCCGGTGTTACATGCAAACTGGGAGGCGGGGAAGAGCGTGTGCCGGGCCCCAACGGTCGCGCCGGTGCCACCGGCAGAGATGTTGGCGTAGATCATCTCCACCCGGGACTGGTCCTCGAAGAGCCGGACCTCAAAGTTGGCGGTGCCTGCGCCGCTGAAGTAGCGGGTGCGCCACTCGATGTTGAAGACGCGGCTGGGGGCAACGCCGGAGACGGAGGTGAAGATGCCCTCACCGGCGGTTCCGTCGGTGCGGAGGTCGTCCCAGTGAGGGACGAGGGCGACGCCGAGGGAGGCGGCCTGGGGGAGGCAGGCGTTGTTGAAGTCACCGCTGGTGGTGGTGAACTGCAGGTTGCCGTTGCTGCTGGCGCTGGCGGAGGTGTAGTTGACACCGTAGATGTTGACCGCGAAGGGGAGCGCGATGGTGGTGTTGCAGTCGTCGCAGTGGTTGCCGATGTCGGTGACCCCGGGGACGATGGCCGCGCCGCTCGACGGGGTCATGTTGAAGCCGCTGCATTGTCCGAAGGCGGGCGCGGCGAGAGCACTGACCGAGAGGATGAGAGGGAGAGCAACGAGGCGGGACGCACGGAAGGGCATGGTCAGGGCTCCGGGGGCGGGAATGAGACAACGTGAACCGGACAAGGGAGCGTACACCATGGTTGAGGATCGGCCAAGGAGAACGGGAGGTGAAGTTGGGTAACGCTGGCCGATGTGGGGAGCGGAGGGGCTTGGGCCTCGCGGGGCCCAAAGAACACGACCCCGGGGGTGGGCCGGGGTCGTGCGGGGGGAGCGGGGGGGTCAGGATGTGGGCGGGGTTGAGGCCTTGGGGGCGGGTTTAGCAACCTTCGAAGAACGCAGTGATGAACTCATCGAGGTCGCCGGGCTCAACGATGCCGTCGCTGGTGAAGTCGCAGCGGTTGCGCTCGTCCTCGTCATCGCTGAAGAAGGCGGTGATGAAGTCATCGAGGTCGCCGGGCTCAACGAAACCGTCGTTGTTGAAGTCGATGCGGCAGGTCGGCTGGGTCGGGGCGCAGGCGATGGTGACGGTGCCGGAGCCCGAAGCGCCGTTGAAGCCGGCGATGCGGATGAGCAACACCTCGCCCGTGGTGACGGCGAGAGTGACCTCCGACTGGAGGCCGCAACTGGAATCGTCGTTGCACCCGACGATGGAGCCGGGGGTGGTGGGACACGCGGAGCCGCGGTAGATGCCAAGGAGGGTGTCGAAATCTGACCCGCACAGAGAGACCGAGGTGTTCCCCGAGCAGGTGGCGGTGTAGCGGAACCACACGTCGTTGATCAATCGCGGGTCCCCGCACGGCGCGAACGATCCCTCATCGGGGCCGTCGGTGGAGGTGCCGATGGTGGTGAATGGGTATGAACCGGCGAGGAGGGTGGGTGCGTCGGCGCAGGTGTCCGACGGGGTGGTGCTGCGTTCGTGGGCACCCATGTCAACGATGGCGGAGCCGCCGTTGCCGGTGGTGCCAGTGTTGGGGGCACCGGGATCATCGGCGAGACGGGGGAGGCCAGCGAGATCGATGGTGAGGCCGGCGGGGAGGAGGGTGTTGTCGCCCGCGTCAATGCAGGGTGAGCCGGGGGCAAGGCGGAAGTCGGTGGAACTGACGAAGAGAGGGTCGGCGGTGATGTTGTTGCTGCCGGTGAAGCCGGTGGTGCCAGGGGGGATGCTGGAGCGGTTGATGGTGAGCACAGGGGATGCGGCCGCCGAGATCGAGTCTGGGGCGGTGGAGCGGATGATTGAGTTTGAGACGGTGACGTTCGTCTGCGCGAACGCGAGGTGCATCTCCGCTCCGATACCGGCGCTGTTGCTGGTGAAGGTCGAGTTGATGATGCTGACCGGTGCGTTGACGAAGCGAACCCCGCCTCCGACGAAGCCCGCGCTGTTGCCTTCGATGATGCAGTTGGTGAACTGGGACGGCACGGAGGTGTTCTGAAAGTA
>JBQTIJ010000390.1:0-1716 GCA_052388255.1 Phycisphaerales bacterium | reverse complement strand
ACCAAGCCCACACTCGAGAAGATGATGAAGTACAGCCATCCCCGCTCCTTCGGCTCCCAACCGCTCCTCCGCATTGGCAACCGGCCGTTCGCGCAGACATACTGGGTATGATCGACCCGGATGCTGGGCCCATGCGCTCAGGTGCTGCGGGCGGGGAGGCGGACCAGCAGCCAGCGCGGAGCAGGCCGATGACCACGGTTCCCACCAACACCAAACCCCAGGCATTCGGCACTACGGCCCAGTCCCGACTCATGGTGCTCATGTTCACCGACGCCGTCGGCTCGGTCGAACTCAAATCCCGTCTCGGCAACGAGTCCTATTCCACCCTCATCGGCCGCCACGATGAACTTTTCAAGTCCATCATCGCCGACATCCCCGGCGCCTCTATCTATAAGGACATCGGCGACGGCTTCCTCTCCGGCTTTGAGCGTGCCAGCGACGCCGTCACCGCCGCCCTCCGCTTCCAGCGCGCCCTCCGGGATGAGCCCTGGAACCCAGAGCCCATCCGCGTCCGCACCGGCATCCACATCGGCCAGATCGCCCAGGGCGTCCTCGAGGAGACCGGCAAGCCCAAACTCATCGGCCTCGCCGCGGATGTCGCCGCCCGCATCATGGGCCTCGGCCTCCCCGGCCAGATCCTCCTCTCCCGCTCCGTCTTTGATGATGCCCGCCAGTTCATCCGCCGACACCCGCTCGGCGAGCCCACCGCCGAAAACGCCGCCACTGAACCCGCCCTCCGCTGGGTATGCCACGGCCTCTACCGCTTCAAGGGTGCCGATGAACCCATGGAGATCTACGAGGTCGGTGCCGATCCCGGCGCGCCCCTCAAGCCCCCGCCCGCCGGCGACAAAGCCGCCCGAGTCCTCAGCGGCGACGAAGAACTCCTCGGCTGGCGCCCCGCCGTCGGCCTGCCCGTCCCCCGTCGCACCGGCTGGACCCTCGAGCGCCGCCTCGGCGAGGGGGCCATCGGCGAGGCCTGGCTCGCCGCCAACCGCACCACCCGCGAGCGCCGCGTCTTCAAGTTCTGTTTCGAAGCCGAGAAGGTCGCCGCCCTCCGCCGCGAGGCCAAGCTCTTCCGCATTCTCCGCGATGCCCTCGGCGCCCGCCCGGAGATCGTCCGCGTCCATGAGGCGCAGCTCGAGAGCCCTCCCTACTTCATCGAGACCGACTACGCCGAACTCGGCTCGCTCGAGGAATGGGCCAAGCGTTCTGATGACGGCTTCCTTGCCCTCCCCCTCGTCGATCGCATCGAGTTCGCCGCCCGTATCGCCGATGCCGCCGCCGCGGCTCACTCGATCGGCATCGTCCACAAGGACATCAAGCCCGCCAACATCCTCGTCTATCGCGACGGCACAGCCCCCCCGCGCCCGCGCCTCGCGGACTTCGGCATGGCCGCCATCCGCGACCTCTCACAGATCGTCGCCCGCCGCGTCGCCGTCGGCGGCGCAACCCTCGCGGAACTCGACCAGCCCGGGGCTACCTCCGATGCCCCCAACTACATCCCGCCGGAGGTTCTCGCTGGCCGGCCCCACGAAGAACCCGGCGATGTCTACGCCCTCGGCGTCATCACCTTCCAGTGCGCCGTCGGCGACTTCCGTCGGCCCTTGACTCCAGGTTGGGATCGCCTCGTCACCGACCTCTCCCTCCATGAGGTCATCGCCTCCGCCATCGAACACGACGAACGCACTCGCACCTCCGTCGCCGGTGACTTCGCGG
>JBQTIJ010000389.1:0-2621 GCA_052388255.1 Phycisphaerales bacterium | reverse complement strand
GACATCTTCGACGTCGTGCGACTGGACGAACACCACACCGGGTTCTTCGTTGCCGACGCATGCGGGCACGGGGTAGCCGCGGCGATGCTGACGATGCTTGTGAACCGCCTGCTCCCCATGAAGGAGATCAGTGGTCACTCGTACCGGATCGTGCCGCCGGGCGAGGCACTGTCGCGCTTCAACGCCGAGTTCGTGCGCCGGCGCGGCGAGTTGTCCACGCTGATCACGGCGGTCTACGGCGTGATCGACTCGCGCACGGGGAATGTGACGCTCGCCGGGGCGGGGCATCCGCCGGTGGTGGTGAGCGGGCCGCGCGGGCAGGAGGCGATTGAGAACAACGGCCCGCCGGCGGGAGTTTATGACGAATACGACTACCCGCAACTGCACGTGACACTCGCCCCCGATCAGACCATGCTGCTCTATACCGACGGATTTGAAGTCTGTTTCGGGCATGAGCCGAGTACCGACGGCCGCAAACGCTTCGCTATCGACCGGTACCTTGGCGGGTTCCGCACCCTTGCCGAGCAACGGCTGACGGGCACAATGAGCGACGCCGTCCAGGGCCTCAGCGCACTGCTCGACCGGCAGGACGGTTCGCTGCACCAGATCGACGACATCACGCTGCTGGCGGTGGCGCTTGATCGATCCATGGCCGGGCAGATGCCTTCTGAGATCCAACGGGCCGCGGCGTAGATCGCACTGGACAATCACGCCCGCATGCTCAACGCTTTGGCCCGGCGACGGACAGTGGGCGCGGATCGCCACGCCCGCCCGCCAGAAAGGGCTGACTGCGCATGGCTTCGACCCCATCTCTTGACATTGTCTCCCGGGTGGACTTCGCCGAACTTGACAACGCGGTGAACAACACGCACAAGGCGGTGCAGCAGCGCTTTGACTACCGCGGCGTGCGCACAGAGATCAACGTGGATCAGAAGGAGAAGAAGATTCAGTTCATCGCCGACGAAGGGAAGCTCAAGGGCTTGCTTGACATGTTTCTGAACTCCGCAGCCAAGCGGAACATCTCCATGAAGGCCTTTGACATGGGCGAGATCGGTCCCGGGCCGGCGGGGACGCAGAAGTGTGAGGCCAAGGTGCGCGCGGGTCTGGAGCAAGAGACCGCCAAGAAGATCGTCAAGATGATCAAGGACACCGGCCTGAAGGTGCAGGCATCGATCCAAGGGGACGAGATCCGCCTCTCGGGCAAGCAGATCGACGACCTACGGAACGTCATGACGATGCTTCAGAAGTCCGACATCGAAGCGCCTCTGCAGTTTGTCAACATGAAGTGAAGTGCAGACCCGCACCGCCCGGTCCACCCTCGCCCACGGTCAGCCCACAATATCGGGAAGGGCATCGAGGCCCTCGGTGAGTACACGCGGGCCGCGCTCGGTGATGAGCACATCATGCTCATGATGGGCGGTGAGGGCCATGTCGCGCGGGTAGACGGGCCATTGACCCTTGGGCTGGTGGGTCTCGCCGGTGGTGCCCATCGCCACCATGGGTTCGACGGCCACGAGGGTGCCCGCTTCGCAGCGCATGTTCCCTTCCGGCCAGTCGCCGGGGACTCGCGGGACGACATTTGAGACGAAGGGCGGGCGGTGCAGCCCTCGGTCGCGGTCGTCCTTGTACTTGCCGATGCCGTGCCCGCCCAGTCCGCGGATGAGGTGAAACCCACCCTCATGCTCGACGCAGCGCTGCACCTCGCGGGCGAAGCTCAGGTAAGTGTTCTCCGGGTGCAGTTCGCGCACGCCGCGGCGCAGCGACTCCTTGCTGGCCAGCACCATGCGCTTGGCCTCCGGGGAGGGAAATCGCTTGAACGCATAGGTCCACCCTGCGTCGCCGATCCAGCTCTTGTGAACCACGCCGATATCGACCTTGAGGATGTCGCCCTCGGCCATCGGTTTCAGATGGGCCCCCACCGTTCCGTGGACGACGCACGAGTTGACGCTCAAGCAGGCATGACTGGGAAAAGGCGGGAGCTTGCCGACGCGATAATGCAGGAAGGCCGAACGGGCTTGCTGGTCGGCGAGAATGCGGGCGATCTCGGCATCAATCTGCGCCAGGGTCTGCCCGACGCGAAGGAACTGCACGATCCGTTGATGGGCCTTCACCACGCACTGCGCAGCGGCGAAAGCGAGGTCGGCCTCGGCTTGTGAAACGACAGGAACTCGGTGGCCCTTCGACACGGGTCGATGGTAGCAAAGACCGCCCCGCCGGCACGCGCCGAACGGTCGGCTACACCCGATCGGCGGAGTTGACGCCGCGGGTGACCTTCAGGGCCCGTGCGCCC
The DNA here is from genome assembly GCA_052388255.1 of Phycisphaerales bacterium. Classification (GTDB taxonomy): domain Bacteria; phylum Planctomycetota; class Phycisphaerae; order Phycisphaerales; family UBA1924; genus JAEUIX01. The sequence continues at coordinate 331 of JBQTIJ010000389.1, read as the reverse complement.
TTGAACTGCCCGATCTGAGAGAGGAACTTCTTTTCCCCCTCGACGCAGAGCACAATGGGCTTGCTGATCGGTTTCTCTGTGACGATGAGGTCGCCAACGGCCATGGCCCGCAGGTCCGCGAGGGTGATTGACGTCTCTGCGAGCAGCCCTGTCACGGTCACGGCGGCACGGTTGAGGGTGCCGGCAATTCGCCCTCGGGTCTCGTTTGAACGTGCCCCCTTGGCCGCGGCGAACCATGACTGGCTCGCGAGCACTTCGATCATCGGTTCGATGACGTTGTACGGGATGCACAGGTTCATGGTCCCCGTGCGGTTACCCATCTTGATCTCAA
>JBQTIJ010000388.1:0-1565 GCA_052388255.1 Phycisphaerales bacterium | reverse complement strand
AGGTGGCGTTTGACTATGTGATCACCGACAACCCGGGCCCGTCGGGGATTCCGGCCTGGCTGGGCCTTCCGGTCGAGCGCGGGCGGCTGCTCTGGCTTCTGGGTGGCGCGATGATCGCCGTGACCTTCGTGGCCACCGCGGTCACCATGGTCGGCCGTCTTCAGATGACGCGGCTGACGAAGGTGGTGCAGGTGACCATGCGGCGGCGCATCTTCGCGCACCTTGCACGGCTGCCGCTGCATCGCCTGCAGGCCATCAAGAGCGGCGGGGTGGCGAGCATCATCCGTGACGATGCGGGGTCGATCGGCGAGATGCTCTTTTCGGTGATCTACAACCCTTGGCGAGCAGTGCTCACGTTCTTGGGCGGGCTTCTTGCGATGGCGCTCCTCGATTGGCGCATGCTCGTCGGGGGTGTGCTGCTTGTGCCCGCGGTCTATCTCTCCCACCGAACATGGATCGGCCGCATTCGCCCGCTGTATGGTGAGATCAAGAAGGTCCGCACCTCCGCCGATGCCCACGCCACCGAGGTCTTCGCGGGGATCCGCGTGGTGCGCTCCTTCGGCCGGCGCCGGGCGGAGGGGGCACGCTTCATCTCAAGCAACGGGCTGATGGCGCGACAGGAGATGCTCACGTGGTGGTGGTCGCGCATCGTGGATGTCGCCTGGACGCTGATGATCCCGACCGCCTCCGCGCTTGTGATCGTCTACGGCGGGCAACAGGTGCTGGCCGGGCGGCTCACGATCGGTGATGTCGCGGCCTTCTCGACATACCTGCTCTTCCTGCTCGGCCCGCTCGAGACACTCGTCAGCACTGCTTCCAATCTCCAGAACAACCTTGCCGCGCTCGACCGCTGCCTTGATGTGCTCGCGGAGCCGACCGAGTTCGGGGACGTCCGCTCCGCTGCGGGGCGAACAAGTGCGGACTCCGTGTCGAGCGCCGGCGGCGCCGCCATCGCGTTCGAGAATGTCTCATTCAGTTACCCCGGGCATGCTCAGCTTGTGGTCTCGGAGGTCTCGCTCACCGTCGCCGCGGGGCAGACGGTGGCGCTCGTTGGGCCATCTGGCTCGGGCAAGACCACTCTGTGCAACCTTGTGGCCCGATTCTTTGACCCGACTTCCGGGCGCATCTCTCTGAACGGGCGCGACCTTCGCGAGATCCCCATCGACGACTTCCGCGCGCTCCTCGGGATCGTCGAGCAGGAGGTCTTTCTCTTTGACGGCACCGTCGCCGAGAACATCGCCTATGCCCGGCGCGATGCGCACCCGCACGAGATCGCAGGCGCCGCGGCGGCCGCGAACGCCGCGGGGTTCATCGAGGGGCTGGAGAAGAAGTACGACACGGTGATCGGCGAGCGCGGCGTCCGTCTCTCGGGCGGGCAGAAGCAGCGACTGGCGATCGCCCGGGCCCTCCTGGCCGATCCGCGCATACTCATTCTGGACGAGGCCACGAGCAATCTTGACTCCGAGAGCGAGGCGATGATCCAGCATTCGCTCTCGCGGCTGATGAAGGGGCGCACCTGCTTTGTCATCGCCCACCGGCTGAGCACTGTGCGCAACGCCGACCGC
>JBQTIJ010000387.1:0-6797 GCA_052388255.1 Phycisphaerales bacterium | reverse complement strand
GGCGGGCGGGGGGTGGGTTTTTTTGGGGGGCGCGCCGCCCCCGACCGGATGGACGCTCTGAGAGCGAGCGGGATTCCGTTCGAGGTGGTGGTTGAGGACGTGCAGACACTGATCGATGCCGAGACCGCGCGCATCCTCGCGGGGCGCGGGCTTGAAGGGGGCGGTGATCTCTCGTGGTTCACGGAGTTCAAGAACCCCGAGCAGATCAGCGCGTATATCGACACTCTGGTGGCATTGCGGCCGGACATGGCGACCCGCGAGACCATCGGCCAGAGCGCACTTGGGCGGACGATCTACGCCATCCGGATCGCCAAGCCGGGGAGCCCGCCGGACCATCCGGGCATCCTGCTCAACGGTGTGCAGCACGCCCGCGAGTGGGTGACGGCGATGTCGAGCGTCTATTTCGCCGACCGCGCGGTGCGGTGCTCGACCTCCGACGCCATGCTATCGAGCGTGATGGACCGATTCGCGATCTATGTGATCCCTGTGACCAACCCGGACGGTTACGCCTTCACGTGGACGGATCAGCGGCTGTGGCGGAAGACCCGCCGCCAGGTTGGGACGCAGGGGGGCCAGCCGGTTTATGGGGTTGATCTCAACCGCAACTGGAGCATCGGCTGGGGTGTGAACATCCCGGGGTTCTCGGTCGGGTCGAGCGGGAGTATCACGAGCAGTACATATCGAGGCCCCTCGGCCTTCAGCGAACCCGAAACGCAGGTGATCCGCGACTGGATGACCGCCCGGCCCCACCTTGTGGGGAGCGTGGATGTACACGCCTACGGGCACCTGATTCTCTCGCCGTTTGCGTACACCAATCAACCTGCGCCTCGGGCACCGCTCTTTCTTGATCTTGACGGTGTGATGCAGGCGGGCATCGCGGCGGTGAACGGTCTGAACTACAACGCGGGTCCGACGTTCTTCACGATCTACCCCGCAGCGGGGACCTTCGGCGACTGGGCGTACGGCGCGCGGAACATGTTCGGCTGGTCGATCGAGCAGCGCGACAACGGCACCAACGGGTTCGTGCTTCCGCCCGGCGAGATTCTTCCTTCGGCCACTGAGGCGCTGGGTGGGATCCTCGCTTGGGCGGATGCGATCGGGCAGCCGATCCGCATCAGTGCGCAGGGGGCCGCGGTGGGCGCCTCGAGCGTCCCCGCGATCATCGAGCAGGGGCAGCCGACGGATATTCCGGTGGTGGTCTCGGCCCTGAGGAGCACGGTTGTGCCGGGGTCGGAGCGGCTGGGCTATCGCATCGGGCGGGGCGGGGTGCAGTTTCTCCCGCTCACGCTTGTGGCCGGTGACCAGTACACAGCGACGCTGCCAGCGATCGGGTGCGGCTCGCGCCTGCGCATCTCCTTTGAGGCGACGGCGGCCGATGGCACGGTGGTGCGTCTGCCCGCGAGCGGGACCTTTGCCATCACGCCGGCGATGCTGCAGGATGTCGATGGGCTTCCCGCTCTGGTTCCCTGCCCGCCGTGCGCGGTGGACTTCAACCTTGATGGTTTCGTGGAGCCGGGCGACCTCGACGAGTTCATCACGGCCTACTTCGACGGCGACACCGACGCCGACCTCGATGCCAACGGCCTGCTGAGCCCGGACGATCTTGATGACTTCATCACCCGGTACTTTGAGGGCGACTGCTGATCGGCCCGGGCGGGGGTGGTTGCTCGAAGTACGCCCGCGTGAGCGGATCGGCCCTCAGCGTATTGAGGGCGTGGTGCAGGCGGGACTTGACGGTGCCCGTCGGGATGCCCAGGGCCAGGCCGATTTCTTCGAGCGAGAGATCCTGCACGAATCGAAGGAGGACCACCTCGCGCTGCGCCTCCGGGAGGCACGAGAGCACGGCAGCAAGGCCGGCGCGCCGCTCCGTCTCTGCGGATGAAGGGCCGCTCGAAGTGGGTGCCGCGGGGAGGGGAACGCCGCCGGGCTCACCTTCGCCGGCGCTCAGGCGCAGGGCTCCATGCCGCTTGCGCGCCAGGGCCATGGCGTTGTGGCGAACGGCCGGGTAGAGGAACGTTGTCAGTCGCGCGGTCAGGGTGAAGCCGGGGAACTTACGCAGCAGGTACTCGAAGGTCTCCTGCATCACGTCAAGCGCATCGGCCTCATCGCGCGTGAACCGAAGGGCCAGTCGCACCACCCAGTCACGATGGCGGCGATAGAGCGTCTCGAATGCGCGAGGGTCGCCGGCGTTGATCGCGGCAACGAGCGCTTCATCGGATCTCGGATCGTCGGTGCTCAAGGGTGGGCGGGCCGGGGCGGTGGGGGAGAAGAGGCGGGGGCGGTCAGGCACGCGGCGCGGCGGTGCCGATGCGGGGATCGACCCAGCAGTAAAGCACGTCCACGATCAGGTTCAGGACGATGAGCAGCGTGGCATAGACCAGCACAACGCCGAGAATCAGGAAAAGGTCCTTGTTCAAGACCGCGTTGACAAAGTGCTGGCCCATCCCGGGTACGAGGAAGACCTTCTCGACCACGAAGGACCCCGTCATGGCGAGGGCCGCGGCTGGTCCGAGGTAGCTGAGCACGGGCAGGACCGCGTTCTTGAGGGCGTGGGTGAGTACGACCCGGGACTCGGCGAGCCCCTTGGCCCGGGCGGTGCGGACATACTCGGCGCCCAGCGACTCGATCATGGACATGCGCGAGAGGCGGGCGATATAGGCCGCGGGAGGGAGCGCGAGCGTGAGCATGGGAAGGATGGCCGACGAAGGGGAAGACCAGCCGAGGGGGAGGACCTTCCAGGAGACGCAGAAGATCAGCAGGAGGACCGTGCCGACGACGAAACTCGGGAGACTGACCCCGATGAGGGCGACGCCGAGGGCGAGGTGGTCCGCGAGTGATCCGGGCCGGACGGCCCCAATGATGCCGGCGGTGAGACCGATGAACACGGCGAGCACCATGGCCCCGGCGCCGAGGGTCATGGAGACCGGGAGAGCCCCGGCGATGATCTCGCTCACGCGACGATCGCGATACTCAAGCGAGGGACCGAGGTCGAAGACCGGCCGCGCCGGACCGTTCCCGGCGGGCGGGTCAATCCAACCAAACGTCTCGCCCACGGCCCGCGCGCCGGATGCGTTGAGGAAGTACGAGGCGAAGAACGCGGGGAAACTGTCAAGGTTGTACTGGGCCCGCATGGCGCGAGCGACCTCCGGCGCGGGACGGCGGCCATCGGCGCGTTCGAGTGGGTTCCCCGGGACGGCCCAGGCGAGTGTGAGGGTGATCGCCAGCACCGCGCCGAGGATGAGCGGGAACTGCAGGAGTCGGCGGACGATCAGGCCCAGCATGGCGAGGAGCGTATCAGCCGGCGGTCGCACCCGGGGCGGCCGGCGCGTTCGGGGGCGGGGGCACCCAGGTGCTCTTGATGTGGAGTTCCTTCTGCTGGGCCTCGGTGACCATGCTCGGTGCCTTGGTCATCAGGTCGGCCCCGATCTGCGTCTTGGGGAAGGCGATGACATCGCGGATGTCGTCAGTCCCGACAAGGTGCATGACGAGCCGATCAAGCCCGAAGGCGACGCCCCCGTGCGGGGGCGCGCCGTATTTGAGGGCTTCGAGCAGGAAGCTGAACTTCTCTTGGGCCTGCTGGGGGGAGAGCCCGAGGAGCGAGAAGACTTTGCTCTGCACCGCGGGGTCATGGATGCGGATTGAACCGCCGCCGATCTCGCTGCCGTTGAGGACCACGTCATACCCGGCCGAGAGGATCGACTCGATGGTCTGGTCGTCATCTTCTGCGGCGGCGACGAAGGCCGCGGCCTGGTCGTCGCGCGGGCTGGTGAAGGGATGGTGGAGCGCGACCCACTTGCCGGAGTCCTTGTTGCGCTCGAACATCGGTGGATCGATCATCCACAGGAAATTCCACATTTTGCCCCACGCGGGGACGAGGCCGATGTCGCGAGCGACCTTCTGCCGGAGTTCGCCGAGCGCCTTGGTGGCCACGGCGTAGGTGTCGGCCACGATGAGCACGGCATCGCCAGGCGCAAGGCCGAGGGCGGCGATGAGCTCGCTCTTGATGGGTTCAAGGAACTTGGCGCAGCCGGTCTCAAAGGCGGGCTGGCCTTCGGGGTTGCGGATGCACTTGCTGACCGCCACCCCGCCGGCGCCGAAGGTCTTGACCCACTCGCTGTAGCCGTCGGTGAGTTTGCGGGTGAGTTTCTCCGCGCCGCCGCCGCCGGGAACACGGATGGCCTTGACATAGCCGCGTTTGGAGTAGAAGTCCCGGGCCGCAGGGTTCTTGGCGAGGGCGTCCTGAAAGACCTTGAAGTCCGACTTGCGGGCGATGGCGCTGATATCGACGATCTCGAGGCCGTAGCGCGTGTCGGGGCGGTCGATGCCGAACCGCTCCAGACATTCGCGATAGGGCATGCGCAGCATGGGGGGGACGTCAACCCCGAGGACCTCGCCGAAGAGGCGGCGCACGAACCCCTCCATCATGTTCATGATCTGCTCGCGCCGGACGAACGACATCTCAAGATCGATCTGCGAGAACTCCGGCTGGCGGTCGGCGCGGGGGTCTTCATCGCGGAAGCAGCGGCAGATCTGCATGTAGCGGTCGCACCCGCTCATCATGAGGATCTGCTTGAAGAGCTGGGGCGATTGTGGCAGGGCGTAGAAGGTCCCCGGCATGTTGCGGCATGGGACGACGAACTCTCGCGCCCCCTCGGGCGTGCTCTTGTAGAGGATCGGGGTCTCGACCTCGAGAAACCCGTTCTCGTCAAAGTACTGTCGCGCGACCTTCATGACCTTGTGGCGGCGGGCGAGGATCGCCTGCATCTTCGGGCGACGCAGGTCGATGTAGCGGTGCTTGAGCCGCACCTCGTCGCGCGGCGGGGTGCCGTAGTCGTCGGGGAGAAAGGGGGGGGTCTCGGTCCGGTTGAGCAGTTCGAGTTCACTGACGACGATCTCAATCTTGCCCGTCGCGAGCTTGGGGTTGGGATCGGCGACACGGGTCCGAACCGTCCCCCGGGCGGCGATCACGTACTCGGTGCGGAGTTTGTCGGCGAGGTCGAGCGTCGCCTGGCCGCCCTTGAGCTTGTCAAGGTCCTCCTTGTCGAAGACGAGTTGGGTGATGCCGTAGCGGTCGCGTACATCGATGAAGATCAACGGTCCGTGGTCGCGAAAGGCGTTCACCCAGCCGTTGAGGGAGACGGTCTGGCCGACGTGGTCCTCACGGAGTTCGCCGCAGTTGTGGGTTCGGATCAGCATGGGGCGAAGGGTAGCGGGGGTGGTTGTGCAGACCGGCGCGACACCTTGCACCAATCGCTGGCATCAGAGGGACGGGGTCGCGTGCTGCGCCCCCGAAGTGGAGGCCGCTATGCGCATGTTCAACCAGTCTGGCGTTTCTTCGGCCGTCGTCATCCTGATGCTTGGCGGTGGCTGTGGCCCGGCCGGGACCGAACCCGCCCCTGCCGCGGGCCGGACGGCGGCAGCGCAAGAGGCACTCACCCGGGCTCCGCTTACCGCCCTCGGTCCGGAGCTCTCGGCCATCTCCTCGGCCTATGCGGGGCGGGCTGCCCCGGCCGCGCTGGCGAAGTATGAGGCAGGGGTGGCCGACATCGCGGCATCGCCAGCCATGGCGAGCCACCTGCGGGAGGGGGACCGCGCCCCGGACTTCACTCTCCCCGCGGCTGGTGGTGAGAAGGTCTCGCTCGCGGTCCTGCGCGGGCGCGGGCCGGTGGTGGTGCAGTTCTACAGGGGTGTCTGGTGCCCGTTCTGTAACGTTCAGTTGCGCCGCATGGAGCAGGATCTTTCGATGTTCGCCGCAGCGGGGGCATCGGTGGTCGCGGTCAGTCCGCAGACCCCGGAACGATCGCAGGAGACGGCGGCCAAGAGCGGCCTGACCTTCCCGGTGCTGAGCGACGCGGGGAACGAGACGGGTCGGGCCTTTGGGATCGTCTTCCGGGTTCCGGAGCGGCTCGGCGGCGACCGCCCCTGGCTTGAGTCATTCAACGGCGACGATCGGCGCGAACTTCCCCTCGCGGCGACATTTGTGATCGACCGGGGGGGCGTGGTGCGCTACGCATTCGTGACCCACGACTACCGCCTTCGTGCCGAGCCGGAGGCGGTTCTTCGGGCGGTCGAGCTATGCCGCTGAACGGGAACATCGTGGGCTTCCTGCGTAAACTCCGCCCCCATGCCACACGTGATCGCCGAACCATGCGTCGGGACCAAGGACACTGCATGTGTTGAGGTCTGCCCCGTTGACTGCATCCATCCCACCAAGCACGAGAAGAACTTCGGTCAGACCGACCAGTTGTATATCGACGCCAGCACCTGCATCGACTGCGGGCTGTGCGTCGACGAGTGCCCGGTGAAGGCAATTTTCCCGCACGAAGACCTCCCCAAGGAGTGGGCCCGGTACGTGCAGGTGAATCTCGATTTCTACAAGAAACCGGGCTAAGGCGGTGCTTCAAGCGGCGAGGGGTTGTTCGATGGCCTCGAGCACCGAGAGCTCCCAGGGGGCGATTCTCGCGAGGTCGAGCGATTCGCCGACCACCCCGGCCCGAAGCCGCTGCACCATGGGGCGGTCGCAGTGTTCGGGGTCGGTCCCGATGACGAGCGCGAGCCCTTCATCCGAGAGGCGAACAAACGAGCCGACGGGGAAGAGCCCGCAGACCTCCGCAAGCGACTGCACGATGCGACGGTCAAGGACGCCGATCGACCCGAGGGCGATCAGTTCGTTCATCGCTGACGCGGGCGTTCGGGCCGGGCGGTGGGGGCGGCCGGCGGTCGCGGCGCTGAAGCAATCGGCAACGGCCAGAAGGCGGGCCGCATCGTGGATGGCCCCGGCCTGGGTGGCCCGGGGG
>JBQTIJ010000386.1:0-3809 GCA_052388255.1 Phycisphaerales bacterium | reverse complement strand
AACCCGAGATCGTCGAGACCATCCCCCAACACGGCTGCATCGACCTCCTCAACACCGTCGGCCCCGTCGCCGCCCTCGCCGCCGCCGCCCTCGAGCACGACTGGCCCCCCCACCGCCTCCACCGCTTCGAGACCCTCGACGATAAAACCGCCCCCGCCCTCACCGCCCTCTTGCGCCCCGGCGATGCGCTCCTTCTCAAGGGCTCGCGCCGCATGGCCCTTGAGCGCATCGTCCGCCGCCTCCGCGACACCGCCCCCACCCCCACCATCCCCGGCCCCTCCGCGCCCACCTTCGCGCAGTAGCCCGCGCCCCCTCCAGCCCACGCCATGCCGTATTTCCTCTTTGACATCCTGCGCCCATGGCTTGAGAGTCAGGGCCTCTACCGCTACGTCCGCATCTTCGACGAGGTGCAGTTCCGCGCCTTCGCCGGGGCCATCCTCGCCTTCGCGCTGGTCCTCACTTTCGGCAAGCGCACCATCAACTTCCTCCGACGTAAGAAGATCGGCGATGCCGGCCTCTCCGATAGCGCCGCTCTCGCCGCCCATGCCAACAGCAAGGCCTCCACCCCCACCATGGGCGGGGTCCTCATCGTCGGCGCCATCTTCATCACCACCCTCCTCCTCGCCGACATCTCCGCCAAGTACGTCGTCCTCGGCCTCATCGTCATGCTCTGGCTCGCCGCCCTCGGCAGTGTGGACGATTGGCTCAAACTCACCGCCGCCACCCGCCAGGGCGCCAGCCGACAGGGCCTCCACGCTTGGGAGAAACTCGTCTTCCAGCTCGGCCTCGGCCTCCTCGTCTCGTACTTCACCTACAACCACGGCCTCGCCGGCCTTACCGCCGAGGCCTCGTCACTCTCGCATGTCCTCAACCTCCCCTTCCAAAAGACCTATGACGACGGCCTCGTCAACCCCAACCTCATCTATCTCCCCATGTGGGCCTTCATCCTCCTTGGCGTCCTCATGCTCACAGGCATGTCCAACGCCGTGAACATCACCGACGGCATGGACGGCCTCGCCACCGGCATCAGCGCCGCCGTCTCCCTCGGCCTCATGGTCCTCTGTTTCATCGCCGGGCGCGAGGGATACGCCCAGTACCTCCTCGTCCCCTCCGTCCCCGAGAGCGCAGAACTCGCCGTCGTCGCCGGCGCCATGGGCGGCGCGTGCCTCGGCTTCCTCTGGTTCAACTGCTCACCCGCCCAGGTCTTCATGGGCGACACCGGCTCCCTCGCCCTCGGCGGGCTCCTCGCCTTCGTCGCCATGGTCATCCGCCAGGAGATCCTCCTCCTTCTGATGTCCGCCGTCTTCCTCGCCGAGATCGGCTCCGTCACCCTCCAGGTCAGCTACTTCAAATTCTCCCGCGGCAAACGCATCTTCCGCTGCGCACCCTACCACCACCACCTCCACCTTGGCGGCTGGACCGAGCAGCAGGTCGTCGCCCGCTTCTGGATCATCTCCGTCCTCCTTGTCGTCATCGCCCTCGCCCTCGTCAAAGTGCGCTGACGCTGACGGACCCGCCCCTCACTCCTTCTCGACGTCGCCCTTCCCCGCGACGTTCTTCCCCAAGTCCGCCCGCTCACCCAGCCACCACGCCCGCCGTGGCCGCTCCGGTTTCGTCCTGCTCCGGATCAACCCAAAGGCCGCCACCGCCTTCTGCTCAATGAACGCCGCCGCCTCCTCGGGCGAGTCGGTCAGCAGCATCAGTTCAAGATCCGCCGCGCCGATCGTTCCTTCCTTCAGCATCGTCCCCCGGATGAAGTCGAGCATCGGCCGCCAGTACTCCGTCCCCATCAGCACCACGGGAAAGTTCTTGATCTTCCCCGTCTGGATCAGCGTCAGCGCCTCGTACAACTCGTCCATGGTGCCAAACCCCCCCGGCAGCACCACAAACGCATACGAGTACTTCACCAGCATCACCTTGCGCACAAAGAAGTACTTGAACTCGACAAACGTATCGAGGTACGGGTTGTGCTTCTGCTCAAACGGCAGCACAATGTTGCACCCCACGCTCGCCCCGCCCGCGTCCCGCGCTCCGCGATTCGCCGCCTCCATGATCCCCGGCCCGCCACCCGTCATGATCGTGAACCCCATCCGCGAAATCCGGGCCGAGACCGCCCGCCCCAGTTCGTAATACCGGTGCGTCTCTGGGAACCGCGCAGAACCAAAGACCGTCACACACGGCCCCACAAAGTGCAGCGCCCGGAACCCCTGCAGGAACTCCGCCGCGATCTTGAAGATCCGCAGCAGTTCACTCCCGCGCGCCCGCGGCCCCTCTAAGAACCGCGTGTCCTCCTTGTCCCGCGTTCCCTTCGCCCATGCCGGACCAGTCGCCGGTCCAGTCGCGCCCGCGCCCCCGACACCCACCCGCCCATCGCTCCCATCCCTGCTTTCGTTCATGCTCATCGACCCACTGCTCCCAGCGCCCGCAAGGCGCATGTCCACCATCCATCACCACACCATCCCGCGATTGCCCCTTCGCCCACCTTACTTCCACTCCGCCGTCCGCGTCCCCAACCCCCCGTCATACCACACCCCCGTCGCCTCGCGCACCTGCACCGTCGCGTCCGGCGTCGCCACCGTCACCACTGTCCCCGCCTCCGGACGAACCACCACCAACCCCCGGAACAACTCCACCACCACCCGCCGCGCCGTCGCGTCACCCGTCGCCGTGTCCATAAGGCCCAGCCGCGCTCGCGTCAGCCGTTTCACCTCTACACCCGTCGCGCCATTCACCGTGAGCGCGGCCCCCTCCCCCGCGCCCGTACGCACCTCGCATACTCCCGCCGCCTCGCCGCCGGACGTAAGTTCGCGCCACCGCTCCGCCCCCCGACCCGTCCCCACAAACACCCGCCGCCACAGCGCCCCCCCCACCCCCCCCCCCCACGCCAGCGCCCCCACCAACCCCCTCAAACCCGCCAACCGCCGCACAAATGGGTCCGTCTCGACCCGCACGATCGTGCCCTGCTGCGTCTCGAGCGAGACCACCGGCGGCTTCACCTCCGTCTCCTTCACCCGCGCCGCATCAACCGGCAGCGGCGTCACCGGCGGTCGAATCCGCCGCCCATCCGGCCCCACCTCGCTCCCACCTGCCGTCGAGACACCACCACCCGCCGCCGCCGCGCTCCGGCGCGCCTCCTCCGCCGCCTTCTCTTCTTCAATCTGCTCTTTGCTCTTCGCCACCGGCTGACCCGCCCGCGGCGTGCGCGCAGTCTTCTCAAGGTCAATCGCCGGTGGCTTCGGCGTCGCCGTTGTCGGCTGCCCTGCCGCGCTCGCCACCAGCGCCCCCGCCGCGCACACCGCCATCACCCGCCCGCACACCTTGACGTTCATTCGTCGCTTCTCCACGCGCACCGCTCCGTTCCTTACTTCCACCTTCCGCCCATTCACTCCGCCCGCCGCACCGGCAGTTCCGGCAGCGGCTCCGGTCGCGCCCTCGGAAACGTCCCCTTCACGCTCCTCACAGGACCGCTCGAAACCCCACCCGCCGGACTCGCCTCGCGCTCCACCTGCCCCGGCGCACCAACCGCACCAGTGCCACCCGTCCCGCTCTTCACCGCGCTCGACCCACCCCCGCCCGGCCTCGCCACCGGCCCATCAAACGACTCCTCTTCTTCCTCCACCGCCCCATTCGCACCGTTCGTCCCACCCGCGCTCCCCGCCACCTGCGCCCCCACCTCCCGCGGCTGCGCCCGCCCCTCTTCCAGCCCCTTCGTCCCCGGCGCCACACGCACTCCCGGCGGACCGCCCCCACCTTGCCGATCAAGCAGCGCGCCCGCGGCTCCCAAGAGTTCCGCCCCGCTCAACACCCCA
>JBQTIJ010000385.1:0-4840 GCA_052388255.1 Phycisphaerales bacterium | reverse complement strand
GGGTCGCCTGCACGTCCGCGCTCAGGGAGGATTTGTCGGACTCGGAGCTTGGGGAGGTCTGGCAACCGCTCAGCGCGAGGATCGCGGGAAGGGCAAGGGCGAAGGGGCGCAGGTTCATGGGTGACTCCGGGATGATGGGGACAACATGGCAGGGTAGACGACAGGGGCTCATCCCGCACCTCACAACGGCCGATCAAGCCGTCTCCCTGTGGGCGAAAGGGGGGTTCCGCGCGCGTCCGCGAGGCGATTCCCCACCTAAACTCCCCCTTCACCGGTCTTCACTCCCTTTCCAGTGCGAGAACTTCCCATGGCGCAGCGTCTGTTCACCTCTGAATCGGTTTCGATGGGTCACCCGGACAAGGTCGCGGACCAGATCTCCGACGCGGTGCTTGATGCGATGTTGGCGGATGATCCGTACAGCCGCGTGGCCTGCGAGACGCTCTGCTGCACGGGGCTGGTGGTGGTGGCGGGGGAGATCACCACGAACACGTATGTGAGCATCCCGGACCTGGTGCGCGAGACGATCCGCGAGATCGGCTACACCTCCGGGGATATGCGCTTTGACGCCGACTCGTGCGGCGTGATGGTGGCGCTGAACAAGCAGTCCAACGACATCGCGATGGGCGTTGACCGCGAAGGGGCGGGCGACCAGGGCATGATGTTCGGCTATGCGACGAACGAGACGCAGGAGATGATGCCGCTGGCGATCCAGCTCAGCCATCGGCTGGTGGAGCAGCAGGCGCAGGCGCGGCGCGACAACAAGATCCCCGGTCTTCGGCCGGACGCCAAGAGCCAGGTGACCGTCGAATACGACGGGAACCGGCCCGTGCGGGTGGACACGGTGGTCCTCTCCACGCAGCACGATCCATCGTGGAACGAGCGCCAGAGCGAACTGAAGAAGCAGGTGGTCGAGCACGTGCTCAAGCCGGTGCTGGGGACATGGTGGAACCCGGGGATCACGACGCACGTGAACCCGACCGGGCGCTTTGAGATCGGCGGCCCCCACGGCGACACGGGGCTGACAGGGCGGAAGATCATCGTGGACACGTACGGCGGGATGGGGCGGCACGGCGGCGGGGCCTTCAGCGGGAAGGACCCGACGAAGGTCGATCGCTCCGCGGCGTACATGGCCCGCTACATCGCCAAGAACGTGGTGGGCGCGGGGCTGGCGGACCGCTGCGAAATTCAGCTTTCGTATGCCATCGGCGTGGCCGAGCCGACGAGCGTCTACGTTGAGTGCTTCGGAACGAACAAGGTCGATGAGAACAAGATCAGCGCCGCGATCCGCGCGAACTTCGGGCTGACGCCCAAGAAGATCATCGAGTCGCTGAAACTGCGGACGCCGATCTACTCGGCCACGGCGCGGCACGGACACTTTGGCCGCAAGGCCTTTGAGGGCCAGTACTTTGACCGTGTGAAGCGCGAGCACCGCGGGAGCAAGCTCGAGTTCTTCACCTGGGAGAAGACCGACAAGATCGAGGCCCTGAAGAGCGCGTGCAAGTAAGCCCGCCTCGGGGCGCGGCAAGACCGGGCGGGTCGCGACGGCACCCGAGCCGAGCGCCGATACGCTTGGGGCATGGATGACTTCGCTGTCGCGCGCGTGGTGCGCGAGATTGAAGACAAGGACCATTCGACTGCGGCGCATACGTGGCGCGTGGTGCTCTACACCATGGCCCTGGCGGAGCGCGCGGGGGTCGCATCGGCGGTGGTTGAACGGCTCATCCGCGGGGCAGCGCTGCACGATATCGGCAAGCTCGACGTGCCCGCGGCGATCCTGCAGAAGCCCGGTGCGCTGACGCCCGAGGAGTTCAGCATCATCAAGACCCACGCAGCCCTGGGGCACGCCCGGCTGGAGGCGGCGGGCGAGACTGATCCGCTGCTGTTGGCGCTTGTGCGCAATCACCACGAACGGATGGACGGAACGGGGTATCCCGACGGGCTTGCGGGGGAGAGCGTGCCTCTTGCGGCACGGTACTTTGCGGTCATTGATGCCTTTGACGCCATGACGAGTCTGCGCCCGTATCGGCGCGAGACGGGTGTGCGGGCCGCGGAACACGCCTTTGAGGAACTGCACAGCCACCGCGATACGTGGTACTGCGGAGAGGCCGTGATGCTGCTGCACGATACGTATCGCACCGGCAAGCTTCACTGGATTCTCGAATACTGGAACGACGCATGCCTTGTGCCGGCGTTTGGCACGGCATCGGTGGTGCGGCCGCGGCCGTGAGGGGCGCTACCGGCCGGAGCCGACCCCGGCGCGTGCGGTGGGCCGCACGGGCTGGTATGACACGCCGAGTTCCTTGAAGATGAAGGCGTAGATGTCGACGCTTTCTTCAATGCGCTGGGTGAGGGATGAACCCACCCCGTGGCCGCTGCTGGCGCTTGTGCGGAGCAGGGTGATGGAGCGCGGGCTTGCGGCCTGAAGGCGTGCGGTCATTTTGCGGCTCTGCATGGGATCGACGCGGGGGTCGTTCGCGCCGGTCATGAAGAGGATGCTCGGGTAGACCGTTCCGTCCTTCACACGATGGAGTGGCGAATAGGCGTAGAGGGCCTCGAACTGGGCCTTGTCCTTGACGGTGCCGAACTCGGGGATGTTGAAGGCCCCATTACTCGAAAGCTCCACGCGGAGCATGTCGTAGATTCCCACACTGCTGACGACACACCGGGCAAGGTCGGGGTTCTGCGTGAACGTCGCGCCCATGAGCAGGCCGCCGTTGCTGCCTCCCATCAGGCAGAGGTGGTCGCGGTCGGTGTAGCCGCGGGCGATCAGGTGTCGGGCTGCCGCGGCGTAGTCGTCAAAGACGTTCTGCTTCTTGGTCAGGTTCCCCGAGAGGTGCCACTCCTCGCCATACTCGCCGCCGCCGCGGATGTTGGCGACCACGAAGACCCCGCCTTGCTCGATGAAGAGGCGACGTCGGGGCGAGAAGACAGGCGACTCGCAGACGCCGTAGCCGCCGTAGCCCCAAAGGATGGTCGGCGCAGGGAGTTGCCAGCCGGGGAGGCCGTCGCTGCCCTTCTGCTCGGCCTTCAAGACCCTTGGTGCGCCGTTCGAGGGGGTCAGCCCGTTGTCGAGCGCGTGGCCGAGGCCCTTTTTGCGGATGATCGAGAGAGGGACGCGGGTGCCGTCTTTGCTGATGGCGAACTCGCGAACGACCTCACAGTCGCTGTAGTCGGCGGGCGTCTGCTTCTTGAAGCGTGTTTCGAACTTGGGCGCACCACTGTCAAGCGAGGTGGGGACCGCAAAGACCCACGCGGGCGGATCGATGTAACTCTGAGTCTGGAAGAGAATGGTGCCCTTTTCGACCCCCGGTGCGATCTCGCCGATGGCGCTCGCGGGCGGGGCGGGGAGGACGCCGATGAACTTCGACCAGACGGAACCGGATCGTGCGAGGTCGTAGACGCGGACCTCGTTGGGGCCGCCGTTCTGATACCAGACGAACAGGCAGGAATCGAGGAGCATGAGGCCGGTCTTGGCGAAGAAGTCGGTTTCGATGCTGGCATCACCGTGGCTGACGGGGATGATGGTCGGATGCTCGGCCTTCTCTGCGCGGAGGAGGGCCGCATCGGTGGTCGGCTTTCCGGTGAGGGCGAAGATGCGCACCACGGACCCGCGGGGCGCGTCCTTGCGCGAGACGGCATAGATTCCGCCCTTGCCGTCGAGGATCGCGTGCTTGATGCCCTCGTCAAAGACGGTCAACTGAACCCACTTATTGCCCTGACCGACCCCGCCTTGGAAGTGCGCGAAGTCACCGCCGTCGCCGTTCTGAACACTGGCGAGAACATCGCCGCGGGGGTTCGTCTCGAGCACGATCTCGGCGATGCGCGGGAAGGTGCGACCGACTTCGTAAGTATCGTGGGCGGGATCGTCGCCGAGTTTGTGGGAATAGACCTGTACGAAGAAGTCCTTGTCCTCATCGGGGCGTTCGCCCTCGCGGGGGTAGCGGGTGTAGTAGAAGCCGGTGTTGTCCGGCCGCCAGGCGAGTGACCCGCCGGCTGTGCCGCCGTGGACGCGCTTGATCACGTCCCCGGTTTCGCAACCCGCGTCGATCGCGAAGACATGGAGCGTCCCGGATTCGCTGCCCCCTTCGGAGAGCGAGACCGCCGCGAGTTTGCCGTCGGGCGAGATCTCGTACCAGTCGATCGTGGTGAGCCCGGTCGGATCGCGCAGGTTGGGATCGACGATGGTGCGGCTGATGTTGGCTGGGTCGTCTGAGAGCGCACGGAGTTCAACGATCACGGGTTGCTGCTGCTTGGGATCGTGGCGGAGGGCGAAGAGTCGCCCCTTGCGGACCTGCACGTGAGAGAAATCGACGCCGTCCTCACCCATGAGGGTGGTGAGTCGAGCGCGGATCTCGGGAACGCTCGGGAGCGCCTCAAGATGGGCGCGGGCGTGCGTGTTCTGGGCTTCGCTCCAGGCCTTGACAGCCGGGTTACTCCAATCCTCAAGCCACCGATAGTCCTCGCTTACGCTGGTGCCGTGGTGCGTGTCGGTGACGGGCTTCTTCTCCGCGACGGGAGGCGCTGCGGCAAGGGCTGAAAGAGATGCGGCGAGGGCGAAGGCGAGCGCACCGGGCCGGACGAGGGCGGCGGAGTTTGGTGTGTGCATAGGCGAGGATACCCACTACCGGTGCGCCGTGGAGATTGCGGCAACCTCCTCAGGGGGATCTCGTCTCTGCGGCGGGCTGAACAGGGCCATCGCTTCTTCAACAACCCTCAAAGTAACTCGTGATGTACTCGTCAAGGTCACCGGGCTCAACGAACCCGTCGTTGTTGAAGTCGCAGCGGTTGCGTTCTTCTTCGGTGTCGCTGAAGTAGCTGGTGATGAACTCGTCAAGGTCGC
>JBQTIJ010000384.1:0-3031 GCA_052388255.1 Phycisphaerales bacterium | reverse complement strand
GCGCTCGAAGAGGCCCTCGACCGCGACGATGTTGTACGACTCGGTGCCAAACAACTGCTGGCCGCCGAGGTATATTGCACCACCCCGGGCCGCGTTGTTGTCCCGGAACAGACATCGCTTGAAAGTGGTCGTGCCCGCGACGCCGTATGCATGCGCAAAGAAGGCCCCGCCGGCGTCGTTTGCGGTGTTCTGCTCAAAGAGGCAATCTTCCACCACGGCGTCTGCGCGGTAGACGGCAACGACAGCACCCCCGTTGACCGCGCGGTTGTCCACAAAGCGACAGTTGCGGAGCAGGAGATCCGAGCTGTCAGAGAGAAGCAACCCGGCGCCGAATGAGTTGAGGGGAGAATCCTCGCGCCCGGCGCGGATGGTGAACCCATCGATGGTCGCGGGCGAGAGGTTCGATGTCGAGCAGATGACAACATTGTTTGCGTTGTCGAGCCGGTTCTGGTCGCCATCATCATCCCCATTCAAGTCGCCGCTGAGGACTGTGGGGTTTGAGCCGAGGATGCGCTGGGTGAGTTCGGTCTCGTTGCCACTGAATCCACCGAACATCGCGGCATCGTGACCGACGGAGAAGTGATCGGAGCGAGAGCCGTCATCAGAGAGGGGCGGCGAGGGCGCATAGGTTCCTGCGGCGACCCAGATGCCATCAAAGAGGCCCGCCGCGGCGCTCGCCTCGGCGAGGGCTGTTTTGAGTCCAGCTGACCCTTCGAGCGCGGTTGACCAGGATGCGCCAGCTCCGAGCCCGGACGAGGTTGGTCGAACATAGAGACGCGGCTTCGTGCCCTCGGCGCCGTGTTCGGCTGCACCCATGTCGGGCCGGGCGATGCCGTCGCTGTTGCCGTCGGCGGTGCGCGCGAAGCCACGGAGATCGGGGTAGGGGGGGAAGACGTGTGTCCCGGTGTCGATCATGGGGGAGGGTGCCATGACCGATACGTTGTCGTCGAGTGTGCCGAGCGCGGTATCCGTGCCGGGGACACCTGCAAAGAGCGGATCGCTGGTCACGTTGCCCGCGGGGAAGTCGACCGCTGCGCCGTTCGTAAGCCGGACCCCTGCAGACCCGCCCTGCAGGCATGAAGTGGCGAGGTTGAAGCTCGATCCATCGGCGAAGTATGCCTGGTCGGCGGGTCCCGCGCCCGGTGTGCTCGACCGGCGATTTGACCACAGGATGCAGTTGGTGGCGTTGACGACGGCGCTCACGCCGCTGCTGATGGCCCCGCCGCAGCCACCGCCGAGAGTACAGGCATTTTCGGTGAAGGTGCAGTTGACGAGCGAGGAGACCGCGGAGAACTCGTTCGCGAAGCCCGCACCATCGGACTCACAGGTGTTGGCGATGAAGGCGCAACCATGATAACGACTTGCAACACCCACCCCGGATTCAAATGCGGCGCCACGAACAAAGTTGTGATTCCCGATGTAGCGGCAGGAGACGAACGTGGGCGTTGAGGCCCCGCTGACACTTGACCCAGCGCCCATGCCTGATCGATTGGCGAAGAACGTGCAGTTGACGATTCGGGGCGACGCGCCCTGGATCCGGAGCCCGGCACCTGGGTCTGAAGATTGCACGTTGTTGCCGCCACGAATCAGGAAGCCATCGAGGATTGCTGTCTGGTCGCAGCCGCTCGCCGAGACCACCACGGCGAGGTTGTCGCCTCGGTTTGCAAATCCCGGCAGGTCGTTGCCCAGCACATCGCCTGAGAGGACGGTCAGGTTGTCGGCGGGTCTTCGTTGATCGCGGGTGCTTTCAGACCCATTGAACCCACCGTAGAGCCGCACGCGACTGGCGAGGGAGAATCCTCCCGGCTGGTTGGGCACATATGTGCCTGCGGCGATCCACACCTCGGCGCTTCCGCCGGCGAGAATGGCGGCTTCGCCCGTCACCAGGGCCGTCTGCAGGTTGTCGAACGCGGTCGCCCACGATTGCCCGTTTCCGCCCGGTGCCGCCGCGGCGTTCACATAGACGACTTGCTGTGCCGTGGCGCCAGGCGTCGCCCAGAGGGCAAAGAGCGTCAGCAGCACTGTCAATACTGCCGCAACCGATCGAGGAGGAGAGTTGCGAATGGGTGTCGGCTTCATCGTGATCGGCCTGAAGTGGGGGTCTGGGCGTGTGTCGATCTCGGAGGGCGTGGAGGCGTGGCTCCGGGGCGTTCTTTAGCGTACCCGCGGATCTGGCTCGTGCCAGAGGCGGGGTGGATGGATCGGCCCGCTGGCGGCGGGATGGGAGACCGCCATAGAGGTGCCGAAACGCGCGAATGGGCCTCAGGAGGCGCGCGGGTGGCGCGCGGAGATGTGGCGTAAGGTCCTGTGGATAGGGGGATAGCGTGATTTTTAGATTTTGGCGAATGGCGCGGATGGACCGAGGGACAGCCGGGTGCGCGCGCGGCAAACGGATCGTGAACGGGGGAGGTTCTGACGGAGGTGAATGGCCGCGGCAGGGCGTTGGGGCGTTGGGCGGATCGTGCTGACGATGACCCCTTTCGGGGTCAGATTTTCTGGGCGCGTGTGACCGGGTGTGTCGTTGCAGGGCCTCCTCCACGCCCGGCTACGAACGTTGCAGCCCTATCGGGCTGAGGAGGTGGGCGTTGTGTCGAGAGTTCGCTACGCACGGCGCAGCCCTATCGGGCTGAAGAAGGGAGCGGAGAATGCGGTCGCGATGGGCGCGGTATCCCCCCGGGGGGATAGGAAGGGGAATGGGAAGGGACCAAGACACCGCCCGGAAGGGCGGTGCCATTCAGCAACCTTCGAAGAAGGCGGTGATGAACTCGTCAAGGTCGCCGGGTTCGACGAAGCCGTCCATGTTGAAGTCGACGGGGCAAGGTTCCGCGATGAAGAGGCGGACGACCTGGGTGAAGGCCGTGCCGCAGGGGTTGTAGACGCGGCAGATGTAGCGTCCGGCATCTTCGAGTTGCACGTTCGACATGATGAGCGTTGGGGTGGTTACGCCGGCGCGAGTTGAGACCCAGGGGGTGGTACCATCGTTCAGAGCGACGATGTTGCTGTCCCACTGATAATGGAGCACGTCGCCGGT
>JBQTIJ010000383.1:0-9739 GCA_052388255.1 Phycisphaerales bacterium | reverse complement strand
GACGGGCTTCTCCGTCAAATGCACCATCGACTGCGGGTTGATCTTCTTGATGCTCCATACGTCAACGGCGTTGGCCGGGCCGAGGTAGACGTGCGCGGCGCCTTCGCGCCAGCCGTAGAAGCACCATTCGTGGTTGCCCATGAAGTCCTTGCGGGTCAGGACCGGGTGCTCCTTGATCCAGATGACGGCTTGAGCGAAATAGAGCTCGCAGCGCTTGAGCACGGGCGGGTAGTTGCCGCAGTTGGCGTAGCCGCCCCAGATGTAGAAACCACCGCCGGGGATGAGCACGCGGGTGATGTTCCCGAACCACGCGGCGAGCAGCCGGTCAAACTCGTCGTCGGAGACAAAGTCGTTGATGAGCGGGCGGTCTTTGGCGCGGAGCTTCTTGTGCGTGGCCCGACTCTTCTCGGGATAGCGGTTGAGGTCGGCGCTCTGCTGGTCGAGCTAGTTGGGGTTGGCCTTCTTCCCAAGCGCGAATGAACTCAAGCCTGCCAAGATCGCGTTGTTGCTCCGCGGCTCGACCTTCACGTTGTACGGAGGGTCGGTGTTCACGAGGTGGATCGGTTGGCCATCGAGCAGGCGGTCCAGGTCATCGGGCTTCGATGAGTCGCCGCACATCAGCCGGTGGCTCCCGAGCACCCAGATGTCGCCGGGCATTGTCGTCGCGGCGTCGGGCTGCGCAGGAATGTCGTCGGGATCCGTGAGCCCTTCGCTGCCGGCCGGAGCCATGATCGCGCTCAGGTCCTCGGCGCTGAAGCCCAGCAGCGTGAGATCGAAGTCCACACCCTTGAGGTCGGCCAGTTCGATGGGCAGCAGTTCCATGTCCCAAGTCGTGAGCGATGCGACCTTGTTGTCGGCGATGCGAAGTGCCTTGACCTGGTCAGGCGTCAGATCCGTCGCGCGGATGACCGGCACCTCTTTCAGGCCGAGCTTCCGGGCAGCACGCAGCCGCGTGTGCCCGGCGATGATGACACCGTCGGCGTCGATCAAGATCGGTACCTTGAAGCCGAAGGTCTGGATCGACTTGGCCACCGCATCGATGGCGGCGTCGTTGATGGTGCGGGGGTTGCGGTCGTACTCGTGGACCGCGTCGATGGGAAGCGTCTCGATGTTCATAGCGATCTCCGTCGTGAGCGCCGGCGCGGCGCATGGGGCGTCGTGGTGGCCCGCCGCACACGCGGCAGGTCCGGGGATCGCTGGATCGCTGGTTGGTTGGCTGGGTCGCTCGGGCAGTCGGGCCCGTCCGTTGGGGCGTTCAGCGCCCTAAATCCCGCCCGCTACGGGCCACGCCCGTTGGCCACGGGTCCGCCCACGTTGGCCCACGTCGCGTTCCTGGCGGGCGGTTCTACTAACCCCGCCCGACGCCCGCCCCGCGCTCGGACGGGCGAAACAAACTCTGTCGCCAAGCGCGGCTGTTCCCGCGGGCGTCGATTCGCAGGCTCGGCCCGGGAGTACCTAACGCCATCCGCCTCCCCTCCCGTAAGGCTTCCGGCTGTAAGGCTCCCGCTAGGCGCATCCTGGCACACGACCTGCATGGGCATGCCGGGAGCGAGGCAGGCGACGGGAGAGGTTGATTCTAAAAGAGAGAGATATTTCAATCTTTCAATACCTCCCCTTCGCCCGCGGGCGCAACCCGCGTGGGCGCGCGGGGATTAGATGAATGATTGAAGTTTCTGGTTCAGACCAGCGCATACACCACCCTTGGCCTGGTTGCCGTTTCCTCGACCACCTGCTCGATCTGCCCTGTTTCCACGAGGTTGTCGATGACCTCCTGCCGCTCCCGCTGGGTCAGCCACTGCGTCTTGCGGCATAGTTCACTGCGGGAGATCTTTCCATCCGCCTTGCGCACGATGCGGAGGACGCGCTTCTGCCTCGCATCGAACACGCCGTCCGCGACCCATTCGTGAGCGATGTAGAGCATCCGGCGCGTCAGGTACACCGACAGGTCGCAGGCCCAGCGGGCGGCGTTCGCGTCGATCACGGGCTTCTGGGCGTTGGCGGAGCACGAGTACACGAGAGCCAGGCGGCACGCCTTCTCCTCGGCGCGGGCCCAGACCGACCGTCCGGCCTGATCGGGCTTCCCGAGCTCCGCGTCCACCGTCACCGCCAGCGCATCGAACAACGCGCCGGCCTCCGGCGTGGCCTCGATCACCAACGGCTCGGGGTGTTCAGCCGCCAGGTTGCCGCCGGGCTTGAACGATCCCCACCACGCGGCGGCTTGCTTGATCGACTCCGGCACGGGTCGCGCCTTGACCCGCTGCCGCGCCGGCGTCGCGTTCGCCTCGAACACCAGGAGCCGAGCGATAAATCCGTCGCTCAGGCTGTCTGCGGTCAGCGATTCGTAGAAGTGCTCGGGCACGGGGGTGCCGTAGACGCTGACGCACGGCTGATCGACAACTGTGTTCCGCTTGGCGTCGGCGTAGGCCTTGCCCCGGAAGATCGTGTCGGCGCTCGAGTAGAGCTTCATGAGCGCCGTCAGCACGTTGAACAGGTGCGGGGCTTTCTTGGGATCGCCGATGGTTCGCAGGAAGCGGCCGAACTCATCGATCTGGAACAGGATCGCGGGCTCGGTTTCGACCGCCGTGACAAGCCCAGCATCAGAAGCGAGGTCCTCGTTGCCCTCGTGCTCGACCATGTCGGCGGCGAAGAGAGCGTTCTTGTTCACCTTGCGCGCGTGGTCCTTGCCCGCGCCCGAAGGAGCAACACCCACGCAATACAGGTTCGTGCGGTTGCCCCGCTCGTCACGGACTTTGCGGCCCGCGAGCACGGCCTGCAGGCAGATCCCCGCTGCGAGCGCAAGCACGGGTTGCGGGCGCGTCGCGGTGGCGAGGTTGTACGCAGCGATCTGCTCGATCAGTCCGGGCACATGGAGCAGGTGCTCGGGAAACGGGCCGGGATCGGGCACACGCTCGGATGGCGGGCGTTCCGTTTCCATGCGCCGGCGCTCGGGGTTGAATCCCGAGAGGTCGACATCCCTGGCTTCGACCGGCCCAACATCACGGAGCCAGCCCAACGGCTTGTCGTGCGGCTTGCTTGCTGCATCGGTCACCTTGTGCCGCAGTTCCTTCTCTGACCAGGGCGGCTCGCAGCGCGGGTTGTAGCGGTCCGCCAGCAGCCGGAACGCGGTCTCCGCGTCCAGGCCGAAGCCATGCACCATCGCCGTGGCGGCCGCGTAGGTCTGGCTATGACCACCCGAGCCGGAGATCGCCGCTGGGATGCGGTCGAGGTACGCCGCGGCACGACGCTCGATGTGCTCCTTTGGGAGCGCTGAGAAGCGATCGTTTCTTAGCGGCGCTTGCTGAGAAGCGATCGTTTCATTGCGCCCGCGACGGATGAGAACCGCCTCGGCAAGCGCCACCACCGCCGCAGCAAGTTCCGCGTGGTCTACGGCCGCTGGGTCGCCCTCCAGCGGGTCGTAGGGCTCGCCGCTGGGGTGCGTCCCCGGGCCAACAACCGTCTGCGCTCCAGTGCTCCGGAGCTCAACGATCATCTTGCGCGTGACCGGGTCCTGATGCTTGCGGGTGACCGCTCCGTCGCAGACATACCACCAGTGCGAGACGGGCTTTCCCGGACGCCCGGACTTTGCGCCCGTCGCCGGCAGGAACTCGGGCGCGAGCGCAACAGCCTCCTCGCAGTCGAGATCGACGTCCACCAGCCAGGCGCTGGGCTCGCCGAGCAGCAGGCCGATGTTGCCGGTGCCGTTGAAGTGCTGGGGCAGATCGGGCTCATCCAGGCGCAGGGTCTGCCAGCCCTTGAGCACAGGGATCTTCGACCCCGCTGGCACGGGGATGGGCGCGTAGCCGCGCGACCGGTACCACCGGGCGGCCTCGAGCAGGTTGTGTGCGTGCTCGGGTGTGCTCATCAGAAGGGGATCTCGTCATCTGGGATGCCGTAGACCGTTCCCGCGGGCTCGGCAACTGCGTCGGAAACGGCGTCGGGGTCATCGAGGCGTGCCGGGCGATCGCCAAGCCTGTGCGCAACCACACGCTCGAACTGATCGCCGGCTTTCTTTTCGACGGTGATGGTGAGCGTGGTGGCCACCGCGCCGGCGCGGGCCAGCTCGACCGCTTCCTCCGTGCCGCCAGGAACAGGCTCAACGGAGCGGGCACGCCACCACGCTTCCGCCTTGGTGCGGGCGTAGCCGGTGTGGTCGAAGCAGACCCACTCGCGGAAGAAGCGGTTGAACCCGATGCGGTACTCGACACGCATCGTCAGCGGCGCGGATGGGTCGTGCCGCTTGAAGTGCACGTGGTATGTGGTCTCGCTGACCTGGTGCTCCTCGCGTGAGGTTTGGCCGCTGAGGATCCCCTCGGTGCTGGCCTTCGCTTCGTGCTGCTGCTTGTTGGGCTCGGGGAAAACGTGGCCGCACTGCGGGCAGACCTGGTAGCCAGCCGCGATCAGGGCCTGGCAGTTCGGGCACTCCTTGGCGGGCGCTTCGCCGTCGCCGCGATCATCAGTAGAGATGCGGATCGCGTCGACGGGGCCATGCCGCAGCACGTTGCCGCCGAAGTCCAGCACGAGGCAGTCGGCCTTGCCCGGGTGCAACCGGAAGCCCCTGCCCACCATCTGGTAGTAGAGGCCCGGCGACATGGTCGGCCGCACCAGCGCCACGCAATCGATGTGCGGCGCGTCAAACCCGGTGGTGAGCACGTTGACGTTGCACAGGTACTTGAGATCACCCTTGCGGAAGCGCCCGAGGATCGCGCTGCGCACGCCGTCGGGGGTGTCGCCGGTGACGAAGCCGCAGTCGACGCCGTGCTTGGCCTTGAGCACATCAACGATGTGCTGCCCGTGTCGGATGCCCGACGAGAAGATCAGCGTGGCGCTGCGGTCCTTGGTGTGCTCCACCAGTTCGGCGCACGCGCCCTCGACGAGCCCCTCCTTGTCCATGAGGTCCTCGACCTCGCTGGCCACGAACTCGCCGGCGCGGACGTGCAGGTCATCGGTGCTGATCTTCTGCAGACCCGCCTTGGTCTTGAGCGGCGACAGGAAGCCCTGCACGATCAGCTCGCGGACGCCGACCTCGTAGCAGACGTGGTTGAGGATGTTCTCGGCTGCGCAGATCGACCCGGACTTCATGCGGTACGGCGTGGCCGTCAGCCCGATGATGCGAACGTTGGGATTCACCACTTTGGCGTCGGCGATGAACTGCCGGTACATCCCGTCGTCCTCGGCGGGCACCATGTGCGCCTCGTCGACGATGATCAGATCGACGGGTCCGAGGTCGCACGCCTTCTTCCAGATGCTCTGAATGCCGGCGACCGTGACGGCGTACCCGAGGTCCTTGCGCTTCAGGCCCGCAGAATAGATGCCCAGGGGCACGTCGGGCGCGATGGTGCGCAGCTTGTCCGCCGCCTGCTCCAGCAGTTCCTTGACGTGGGCCAGGATGACGACGCGGCCGTTCCAGTGCGTCACGGCATCGCAGCAGATTGTCGCGATCACCGGCGTCTTACCACCGCCAGTGGGGATCACCACGCACGGATTGTCGTCGCGGACCCGCAGGTGCTCGTACACCGCGGCGATCGAATCGGACTGGTAGGGTCGGAGGTTCATGGTTTGAGTTGCGAGATCTCCACCAGCACTTTGCCGCCCGGCGTCACCGGGCCGCGTTCAACAACCAACCGATCGATCTGCGAGTCGTCGCGGTACGCCCCGCCCTTGGCGAGGGCATCGAGCAAGGCCTTCTGCACGTTGTCCAGGTCGCGTCTGCGGTTGTCCGGCGGGCACACGGTGACGCGCACCTCGAGCCGCCCGTTCATCCGCACCACCCGCATCGCCGCGAGGGCGGCGCACACGCTTGCGCGGTAGCGCCGCCCCACGCGGCTCAGCACGGTCCTGGAGCCCATCCGCCGCCAGATGTGGTTCACACTGGGCGGGTACGGGAGCTCGAGGACGCGACCGGATGGACTCAGCGTTTCCAGGGCGGCGTGCTCCCCGGGCCGGCGCTAGCAGCCTGGCGCTGCGGTGCAGCTCCGCCCTTCTTGGCGTAGCCCTTGATGGCGTTGGTGAACTCGCCGTTGTCTTCGCGCTTCTTGAGCCCGACGGAGATCTCCAGCGGGACGTTGTGGAGCTCGACCGAGTCCTTGGGCTGCATCACGCCGACGGCTCGGCAGATGGCCGAGAGCTCGCCGCGCGCGATCTTGACGGTCATCTCGCTCTTGTTCTCGAGGTTGAGGCGGGCCCAGACGAGCCGGCCCTTGAACTCGCCGTCGATGACCTGGAAGGTCAGCTGCAGGTACTTGCCGCCGCCCGACTTGGTGGGCTTGTACTCCGTGTCGGAGATGACAGCGGTGTACTTGCCCGCGGGGAGTGGGTCGAGCGCGACGGAGGGATCGACCTGGTTTGCATCGAAGTTGTTCAGTGTGGCCATGAATCAGGTTCCTTGTTCAGGGGTGCGTGCGGAGAGGTGATGGGGAACGGGTCAGTTGGTGGCAGCGTCGGTCGCCGGCGCTGGCGCGGCAGGCGCGGGAGCCTCGGCAAAGGGGTTCTCGCCGCGGGCGAACGCGCCGTAGATGCGGAAGTCCAGGGGCAGTTCCTCGGGCAGGCCCAGTCGGTTCTTGGCGACGTGCGCCGGCCGCTCGACGGTGCGGATGATCCGCTCGCCCGTGCCGATGCCGTTGTGCTTGGCCTGGTTGAACCCCTCCGCCACCTTGACGGTGTGGACCTTGTACGTGGCGAAGAGCACCTCGTCGGCCCACTCCTGGACCAACGCCGACGCGAGCTTGTGCAGGCGCGGCGAGTAGCGGTCGTACGGCACGGTCTCGGGGTTCTCGAACTTCTCGATCTTGGCGTGCGCGATCAGGACGATGGTCATGCCACGATCGCTGCGGAGGGCGTCGAGCGCTCCGAGGATCATCCGCCATTTGTCGGTGGCGAATGTGTACCCCTTTGCGTACCCAATCTTCTCGATGTTCTCGACGCTCTCGTCGGTGCACACCGAGGCCCAGATCAGGCGCTCGAGCCAGTCGAGGCTGTCGATGACGACGGACTTGTACTTGTGCTCGCCGGTGTACAGCGATTCGAGCGCCGACATGACGTCGCCGAAGCACTTGGCGAGGGGGAACGACTCGCAGTCGATATCTGCCAGGCCGTCTTCGGTGGGCACGAAGATGGGCGCCTCGGCCATCGCGCCGAACGTGCTCTTGCCGATGCCGTGCGTGCCGTAGAGCATGACGCGGCGGGGCTGGACCTTGCGGCCCTTGTTGATCTGGGTCATCAGGTTGGATGGGTTCATGGGATCTCCGGTTGAACGTTGAGGGGACAGGTCTTTGGGCCAGATGTCGCGGGCGAAGTCGCCTTGCCCGAGCCGCACGAGCGGCAGGGGCGAGTGGAGGGACAAAGGAACTGAGGCGTCGTGTGCCAAAGTGGGGTTCACGCGACGGCACCGACGGGGGCGGGTGCGGCCGCGCCGCCGCGCGGGCTCTTGTCGCCCGGCCGACGAACGCTGAAGGCGTCATCGCCGAACTCGTGGATGCAGAAGCCGGTGAACACGCGGGTCACCGCCCGGCCCGTCTCGGAGTCGCCATCGACGACGATGACGCGGCGGTCGCGGTCGATGGCGTAGCCCGCGTCCATGCGAACCGCCGCCTCGCCGTGCAGGCACGCGACCGCCAGAATGGACAACGCGAGCGTCTGCTCGACCTCGTCGATATCGACGCGGTGCGCAAACTCGAAGCGGTAGACGGTGCGAGGCGTGGTGTTCATGCGGGTCTCCAAAGGCGGCTGAGAACGCGGTGCTGCCAAAGAGCACCTAACCCGTGGCGGGACGGGTTCACGAGAAGTACTGATCAACATCTGCTTTCTCGAAGCGCTCGCGCAGGCTGTTAACCGCGTACTCCAGCGTGGAGCGCGGCGTTCGGAGCTGACGGGCCGCTTCGCTGACTGACTCGCGGAGCAACTGATCGCACACGCGGCGGTTGCCGGCGTTGAGCTTGCCGATGACCGTCTCAACATCTAGGCGGATGCACAGGACGCGCGACTCGTCGGCGGGATCGACGGCGTCATTGCCATCGATGCTGACGGTGGGACCGGACATCCGCTTGGCCCGCTTGGCGTCGCGGAGCATCTTGCAGAGCTTGGCGCGGACGACGCTCTCGACGAATGCCTCGGGATTGCCGCGATTGGGATCGAAGCCGGGCCAGCGAATGACAACCTCCAGGAGGAGCTCTTGCTCCAGGTCCTGCTGGCTGTTCACCGCGGCGTCAGGGATGACACGGCCGAGTTGCCGGGCTTTGATGCGAACAAGGGTCTTGGCGAACTTGAGGGTGGATGGATCGATGGCGCGAGTCGACATGGGCCGGACCTTCCTGGCATTGCCAGAAGGCCCCGGGGAGCGACAGGTCCGGCGAAGAGCTCACCGGGGCGGGAGTGGCGTGGGATGCGGGCCTGTCGTCCTCGACTGGCGACTTGTCGATGGCGGCACGAGCTTCAAGTCGCTGGACCCGCCTGATTTCGAAGCAAATCGCTGAAATACAGTGGGTTGCGCTCGGGCCAGTCAGGAAAACAATCTGCAGATTCGTGCGCCGGCGTCATCGACATGTCGACGGCCGTCCGCAGTCGCACCAAAGTGGTACTCATGCGTGCGACCGTGGGGCTCTGACGGAGGTGCCATCGGGCGGCAGCCCACGGCGCGTGCCATCGTTACACTTCCATCTGTGACAAAGGCCACCGAGTTTGCCGAGCGCCAGTACGAGACGACGTTCCACCTAGAGCTCGGTTCGGGCGGTGGTGGTCCCTTCGTGCCGACGCAGCCCTTGGAGTGGCACCTAGGCATCGACGCGGCGACCAATGCTCGCGACGCGCACCGCATTTGGCGAGTCTTGAACGCAAATGTCCCTAGGCGGATGTCTCTGTCACCCACTCTGTGGCCGCGTCTGCCTCGGCGTTTCCACTCAGCGATCTCTGGTCGTGTGGTCAGCCTGTTCTTTCAGTTCAAGGTTCCGAAGTACAACGACGGGAAGAAGGCCAAGTACAGGGCGGCGTTCGGCACCTCGTACTACGAAGTGAAGATCACGAGACACCAGCAAAACAGGCTCGCGGAGTTGCACAAGCGCGTTCAGGCGAGAGCGATCGTTCGGTATGCGTCGCCCGCGTTCTGGACCCGCGCCGATTTCGACACGCATGCTGCACGCCGGAATGTGCTGTCGCAAAGCGCGTACATGATCCCTTCGCGTGTCGGCACGCATAGGAAATGGATGTACGCGACGCCTTCGGGCAAGGCAATGCTCAATCCAGATCCAGAGGAAGTGGACTCAGAAGCATGGGAATCGCTGGTTGCTCAGATGGGCGAGCGGGCTCAAGAGGAATCGCTCCGCGTACACGTCCGTGCTTTAGCCCAAGCCCTCCGCGATACGCAGTCCGAACAGGCCTACCAGCCGGGCACCGTTTGGCTTTCGGCGATTCGTGAATACGCGCGGCTTTCGCCTGAGGACGAGGCGTACTTGATCGACCTCCGCGCAGTAGTCGATGCCGCCGAACAGGCGGACACGGCTTGGCTGGTCATGGTGTCCCCGGACGATGACACTAGGGAAATGTTCGAGATGTTCCAAGCGGAGTATGAGATGCTCTGGCGTCACTATTGGTTCTGATCGGCCATCGCCATCGTTCGAGCACGAACCCAGGCCGCCTTCGATCGCGTCAGTGGTCGGTCTCGGGGCGGAAAAGCGTTGCCCAGCCGTTACCCTCGATCCGGATCGGGTCGCCGCCGATGCCGAAGAATGTCTGGAGCTTCTCGGCGAGC
>JBQTIJ010000382.1:0-9318 GCA_052388255.1 Phycisphaerales bacterium | reverse complement strand
ATGCCCCAGTCCATGCCCGAAACGGTCGCCGTAGCCATGCTTCTCGATGTGCGCGCGGGCCGCCCGGTCAACCTCGGCCGTCGTCGCGCCAGCCCGGACCGCGGCCCGGCCGAGTTCGTGTGCGTCGCGCACGATCTCGTACACCTCGGCGATCTTCTTTGGCCAGCGACCAAACGCCACTGTCCGCGTCATGTCGCTGTGGTATCCCCGCACCGTCGCGCCCCAGTCGATCAGGAGGGCCCGGTCGCGCCGATAGGCGACACGCCCCGGCCGATAGTGGGGGAGTGACCCGTTCGCCCCCGCCGCCACGATGGACTCAAACGCTGGCCGTCCGCTCCCGCCGTCGCGCATCGCTGTTTCAAGCACGGTCGCGATGGTCGTTTCCGGCACCGACCCCTCGGTCCGCAGGAGCCGCTCAACCTCATTGAGGGTGACGATCAGGGCCTCCTGCTGGATCCGCACCGCCGCGCGGATCTGTCGCACCTCTTCGGCATCCTTGACCGCTCGCAGCCCGAGCAGGATGCCCGTCGTCTCGCCAAGTTTCACGCCCTTGAGCCGTTCCGCGAGCGCACTCCACATGCTGAGTGTCACATGCTCGGCCTGCAGTGCGAGGCCCTTGGCCTTGAGGTCGCGAACCGCACCTGCCACCGCCTCGATCATCGATCCCTTGCGGATGATGATCTCAACCTCTGGCCTGAGGTCCGCGAGTTCCTCTTCAAAGCGGAAATCCGAGACGACCGCGGGCTTCCTCCCGCCCAGCAAGAGGTAAGAATCACCCCCGAGGAAACCCGTGAGATACCCGACATCCATTGGGTTCGTCACCAGGAGGAGCGATCGCTCTCCCCCCCTCCCGAGCCCCTTCCGAGCCGCACGGAGCGCGCGAGAACGCCGCTCCGCAAATGGCGATGCCGAACGAACTGCTGACGGTCGGGTGGCCATGAACGCGAGGATCATACCGCAATCGCAGCGGGCTTGCGCACGTTCGCGAGAGTTCGGGTCAGATCAGGGCACCAGTTCAAACCGCGCACCACCGCGCGGCACAAAGATCAGCACCCGACGTCGCACCGTCGGACGCTC
The DNA here is from genome assembly GCA_052388255.1 of Phycisphaerales bacterium. Lineage (GTDB taxonomy): Bacteria > Planctomycetota > Phycisphaerae > Phycisphaerales > UBA1924 > JAEUIX01. The sequence goes on along the minus strand of JBQTIJ010000382.1, from coordinate 8,241 downwards.
AACCAGCGCGCTCCCCGGTGCCGGACTCGTCAGCAGCACTTCGCCGAGCGACGGGGTCCGGAAGATCGGTCCCGCCCCTGGGGTCTGCTGCGCCGTCGGTCCCACCGTGGTCCCGGTCCCCTCCCCCGGCGCGGCCTCCGGCAAAACCCGGCTCACCTGCCCCGGCTCCGCGCTTCGTGGCCCTTCCTTTGGTGGCCCGCCGGCGATCTCCGGGTCTGGGCCATCGAACGTCATCACGAGGGCCCGACCCGGGAGGAGCAGCGCGTCAAGCCCCAGCCGCGCGAGCACCAACCCCGCGTCCATTTCGCTCCGGAGTTCCGCGGCTCCCTCAGTTCGTGACGCGATGCGGGTCTCCGATGCCTGAGGCACCACATGCACCCGCAGCGCGTTCACCACGTCCGCATCGCCCCCGGGCGTGTTTCCTGTGGCAAGCGGTTCTACCCAGGCGCGAACAAGGAGCCGGAGCGCGCCAGGCGGAGCCCGCAGGACGCTCCCATCAAGCCCAACCGCGCGGGCCGTCTCGCGGGCCGGTTCTCGTACCACCTCAACATAGCGCACACCCGGCGCGATCCAGTTGCTCCCGCCCCCGAAGAGCCCGCTCGATGCCTCCGCTTCCTGCGCCAGTTTCTCGGCTTCATCCAGGCCACATTCAAACACACGAATCCCCGCCCGCCGGAGCGCCATGAGTGCCCGTGCATCGGCCTTGGGTGTCTCGCCGGAGAGTGCGATCTCCCCGATCCCCCAGAGTGAGCACACCTCGACGCCCACCTGCCCGGGCCGAAACACGCCGGTCTGAAGCGGCACCCGGTCCGAGACCACAGGCCCCTGCTCTTGCGTCACGTTGGGTCCGGGCGCACAGGCCGTGAGCATCCCGCTGAGCACGCTGAGAAAACCGAGGACGCGGAGCCCAAGCCCCCGGCCATGCCTGCGGCGTCCACCATTCCAAACTCGCGGATCGCCCAGTTTCATTGTCTGTCCAGCTTCATCGCTTGCCCAGTTTCTCACAGACCCAGATGGCTCTTGTGCCAAGGAACTTCGCCCATTGTTGGGTCGTATGGCTCAGTGAGCCGCCATGCCTCTCCGACCGCTCACCCTCTTCGCCCTCATCGCCTTCGCGGTTGCTCCCGCAACGAGCATCCCCGCATTGGCCGGCGATTACACGCCTCTTCCTGCGTCCTCCCCCGCGATCGCGCTCCCCGGCAACGTCCCCCTCCCCAGCGAGCGCAGCCAGACCGACCCCGGGCCGGACCGAGACTCTGGTCCTGCCACGGAGCCCGCCGGGGCGGCGACAGAAGCGCCGATCCTCCGCACCCGTACGCTCAGCCGCGCGACGGACCGGCGCTTTTCGATTACCACATTCAACAACCTGAAGCGTCTCGGCACGCGCGTCCTTCGCGTTCTTCAGAATGCAACCCCGTAAGTGGAAGGCCAGGCCGGCAGGACTGCGCAGTCCGTCACTCCGGTAGGGGCGTTCAAGACCGGGAGCGGGTTCAACGCCCCTCCATAGGTTGCTCAATACGCACGCCGCTCCCTCCACGCCAAGCGTGGTCGATGGAGTCGCTCTTCGCGAAATGCAGAACTGGCAGCGCCCGCCACCTACTCCGGCCGGCGATAGCGTTCGCCAAGCATGAGTTGCCCGATGACATCGGCAACGTGGGCGCCGTGCTTGTCCGTTCCCTGTCCAGGGACCTTCAACGCATCCAGGATGCCATAGCCAAGGGCAAGGTGAATGAGGGCCCAGGCGGAGATCTCAGGGCTGAAGCGTTTGCTGACTTGGCCGGAGCTCTGTGCCTGCTCGACCTCGTGCTTGACGAAGTTCTTGAGCATCTGAATGTGCTGCTGCAGGGCTTCTCGGGTCGGCTCGTCCTCGACCTCCATCATCGCTTGCACGATCACGCGGTAAGTGACACGCCCCTTGCTGGCGACCATGGGGTTGTGCGCGAGCAGCCGGGCCAGCCGTTCCGCCGGGTCGCGGGCATCGCTGAGCGCGGTCTCCCAGTCGCCGATCGTGTCCTGACCCGTGCGCTCCACCAGCGCGATGAAGAGCTCGCGCTTGCCCTTGAAGTGGCGATAGATAATGGGCTCGGTGATTCCCGCCGCCTTCGCCAGCTCCGCCGTGGTGGTGCCGGCATATCCGCGCCGCGAGAAGACCCGCGCAGCCGCGTTCAGGAGTTGCTCCTTGCGCTTGGCGGCGGGCATTCGGGATGGACGAGGGTCAGTCATGACGAAGCGGCTCGGCCCAGGCGGAACGGGGACTCAGGCGGTAGCCGTGCCGAACGGGCAAGTATTGCGTTCACTAACATGGAGTTCAATCGGCCGAACGGGCGATCGACTGCACATCCTGCGTCGGCCCTTCGCGCGATGGCGGCACCAGATCGACGCCGTGGCCCCCGAAGGGGTGGCACCGTGCGAGCCGACGGAGGGTCAGCCAGGCCGCCCGGGATGGGGGGTGAACCCGAAAGGCATCAAGGGCATATTCGCTGCACGAAGGGTAAAAGCGGCAGCGTCCGCCGAGGAACTGGCCAAGAGTGAGTTGGTAGAGCCGGATCATCCACACGAAGGGCCGGGCCGCCCAGGTCTGCCAGGGTGAGGGTGAGGCCGACGTTGCCGCAGAAGGGCTCGACCCGGGCTGATGGGGAGGGAACTGGCACATCAGGTGGCCGCGGGCGGGGGTGAACGGCGCTGTTCGATGACCTGCGCAAGTGCCTCCGCAGCAGAAAGAAAGGCCCTGGCGACATCGGGCTGCTTGAGGGTTGCCGCGGAACCACGGACACCGACGATGAAGTCCGTCCCCGGCCTGAGGGCGAACTGGTGAAGCCGAAAGGCCTCGCGTATGAAACGTTTGAGACGGCCACGGACCACCGCGTTGCCGGCCCGCTTGCCGATGGAGAGGCCAAGCCGGGGAAGGGTCCGCTCGGTAGCAAGGGCATGGACGACGAGCGGTCCGCGCACGCGGCTGAGGCGAGCGTCGTACACGGCCTGAAACTCGCGGGCGTGTGTCAAGCGGTGCCGCGGGCGAAAGTACAGCCGCGCGGGGGGCGGCTGGTTCGCGGGTGCGGACGGGCTGGGCGAAGTGTCCCCGGCCATGCGGTCAGCGCCTGACGATGGTGGGGGGCATGAGCCCGAAGAGGATGCACATCACGCCGCCCGCCATGAGCCAGAGGCGGGAAGTTTCACCGGTGGCCCACGTTTCAAGGCGCGAGGGTTCGTGCGTCGGCTTTTCCGGAAGGACGAGGGCGGGGGGCTCAAGGTCCATGAAGACATCCGCACCCACCTCCGGACGATCGGTCGCTGCGGTGAGGAGAGTGAGGCCCTCGGGTGCCTTGTTCAACTGGCTGGCGGCCAAGGACCGGACTGTGGCCTCATCTTCCTGCTGAAGGAGGGAGAGGTACGCCGCGTAGTTGGACATGCGAGCGAGCCGGTGTTCCTCGGCCGTCTGGGCCCGCTTGAGGTAGAACCGGGCGTCGTCAAGGTCGTTCTGGGCGGGGATCAACACCGTCGCAGCGATGATGGCGACGCCCGCGACGAGGAAGAGCCAGCCGGCATCAAGCAATGGGCCGTGGCGCGGTTTGATCGGGATCAGTACTGGCGCAGCATCAGCGGTGTCCGCAGGCGTGGGAAGGGCGGAACGGGTGAAGGCCGGGGGCAGCGGGGTGACGGGTGAGGCGCTCACGCGCGAGGAGTTTATCGGCTCCCATGGCACGACCGCCGTAGAGTTGTCGGCAAATGGCCAGAAGCGTTGTCATCACGGGTCTCGGGGCGGTCAGCGCGCTGGGGACGGGCTTTGGCCCGTTGTGGGAGGGGCTCTGCGCGGGCCGGTCGGGGATCACTCCGATCACCCGGTTTGACGCATCGGGGTTTCCGTGCCGGATGGCCGGGGCGGTGCCGGCGGGCTTCTCCGCCAAGGACCATGTGCCCAAGCACTACCGCAAGGCCGTCAAGGTGATGGCCAGGGATATCGAGCTGGCCGTAGCCGCGGCGAAGTTCGCGGTGGAGGACGCGGGGCTGGTGACGCGGGCCGGGCTTCCGGAGGACGCGACCGAGGGTGCGACCTACGCCGGCGAGCGGATGGGGTGCCACATCGGCGCGGGGTTGATCGCGGCCGAGGCGGACGAACTCGCGATGGCGCTGGCAACGGCCTCGTCGGGGCCGGCGGCGGTCGATCTCAAGAAGTGGGGGAGCGCCGGGATGGAGAGCTTGACGCCGCTCTGGCTGCTCAAGTATCTCCCCAACATGCTGGCATGCCATGTGACGATCCTGCACGGATGCGAAGGCCCGAGCAACACCATCACCTGCGCCGAGGCGAGCGGGCTCCTGAGCATCGGGGAGTCGATGCGGGTGATCGAGCGCGGGAGCGCAGACCTGTGCTTCAGCGGGGGAGCCGAGAGCAAGCTGAACCTGATGGGGCTCCTGCGCATGGACTTCGCGGGTCGGGTGGCGCGGACGGAGAGCACCGACCCGGCCGTGATGCGACCCTTCGACGAAGCATCCGCGGGCGGGCTCATCGGCGAGGCAGGGGGGCTCGTGATCCTCGAAGCGGCGGAGACCGCGGCGGCGCGCGGGGCCCGTCCGTATGCGGCGCTCGTGGGGATCGGCGCGGCCCACTCGCTGCACGGGGCCGGGGCAGGTGGCGCAGGGACAGGCGCGGACGAGGGGTACCGGTTCGCCATCGAGAGCGCGCTCGACGATGCCGGGCTGAAGGGGGACGACATTGATGCCGTGGTGCCGACGGGGTTTGGCATTCCGGCCTTTGACAGCGCCGAGCGGGGCGCGCTGACTTCGGTCTTCGGGGATCGGCTGGCGCGCGTGCCGGTTGTGGCTTTTTCGCCATTGACGGGCAACTCCCTCGCCGGCACGGGTGGCCTTCAGGCGGCTGTGGCGTGCCGGTGCCTGCGCGAGCAGACCCTGCCCGCGTGTACGCTGCTCCTCGGCCCGGGTGCGCCGCGCGTGATGGAGGATGGCGCGCGAAAGAACCCCGGGCGGCTCAGGAACATCCTCGCCGTCAGCGGTACACCCGGCGGACAGAACGCCGCCGTGGTGCTCTCGGCATTGAACTGAAACGAACCGGAACGAATAAGAGTGCTCATGGGCTCGTGAACGAAGGAAACGCGGTCTCACCCTCAACGCAAAGGTCAACATGGACAACGAACGCACCCGCACCGGCCCATCCACCCAGCGCCGCGATCATGATCGGGGTGACCGCTATGACGAGGAGCGCCGCGGCCGTCGGCGTGGGACGCCCCTCTCTGACCTTGATCCCGCGCTCACGAACGTCTCGCGGATCGTGATTGGGTCGTCGATCGAAGTTCACAAGGCGATCGGGCCGGGTTTCCCGGACGAGGTGTACCTCAACGCCCTGTGCATGGAACTCGACGCGGCCGGGGTGAAGTACTCCGTTGATCATCACTTTGAGGTGAAGTACAAGGGTCGCGTGGTCGGCAAGCGGCGCGTCAGTCTCTTCGTGGACAACCGCTTCGTGGTCGAGGTGCTCGCCGTTCACCGCGAGATTGGCTCCCTTGAGCGGGCCCAGGTGCGGGCGGCCCTTCGGTGCGCGGACCTTGAACTCGGGCTGATCATCAACTTCGCCGAACTCCGCGTGAAGGACGGCCTCGTGCGGGTGCTGAACCCAGACAAGCTGGACGCGATGCGTGAGGCGGCCGGCGGAGGAGAGGGCGGGTACGACGACGGCGGCTTTGATGAGGGCGCGGGCCCCGCAGCGGGAGGGCAGAGTTGACGAGCGCAGGGCGCAAACCCGACGGGGCGAGGGTCGTCATCACCGGAATGGGGATGGTGACGCCACTCGGGCACTCTGTGCCAGAGGTCTGGGGCCGGCTCTGCAAGGGCGAGAGCGGCGCGGGAGCGATCCGGCGCTTTGATGCTTCGACCTTCAAGACCGACTTCGCCGCTGAGGTGAAGGACTATGACTTCACCAAGTTCGTGCGCGACCGCACGATCCACGCGGATGCGGGCTACAACGCGCGCTTCGCTCTCGGGGCCGCGGCCCAGGCCTTCGCCCAGGCGGGGCTTGACCGCGCGAAGGTGAACCGGCGTCGCTTCGGGCTCTACCTTGGCTCAGGTGAAGGCACGCTCGATTTTGACAACTACGCCGGCGCGCACGTCGCCGGGTGGGACGAGGGGACCCGGTCGCTGAGCGGCACGGCGTGGGCGAAGGCGGCGTACAAGATGATGACCCCGGCTCGGGAGACCGAGCAGGAGGCCAACATGACGCTCTCGCACGTGGCCTGGGAGTTCGGGTGTGCGGGCCCGGCGAGCAACTGCCTGACGGCCTGCGCCGCGAGCACGCAGGCGATCGGTGAGGCGTTTGAGATCCTGCGGCGCGGCGATGCCGACGTGATGTTCGCGGGCGGTGCCCACACCATGATCCACCCCCTCGGGGTCACCGGGTTCATCCGTCTGACGGCCCTGAGCAGCCGGCGCGACGAGCCGACGAGGGCCAGCCGCCCCTTCGACCAGACACGGGATGGATTCGTGATGGGCGAGGGCGCGGGAATGCTGGTGCTCGAGACCCTCGACCACGCGCGGGCCCGGGGCGCGGCGGTGCTGGCCGAAATCGCCGGATACGGCAGCAGCGCGGACGCCTTCCGTATCACCGACATGCACCCAGAGGGAAAGGGCCCGCAGAACGCCATGCTCGGGGCACTTCGCCAGGCAGGGATCAACCCGCGCGAGCCGGGCGAGGATGGGCGGCCGGGGATCCACTACATTGCGGCCCACGGAACCGGGACAAAGGAAAACGACCGCATCGAGACCCACGCCGTGAAGCAGGTCTTCGGGGCGCTCGCCCCCAAGATTCCCCTCTCAAGCGTCAAGAGCATGATGGGGCACCTGATCGCCGCGGCGGGGGTGACGGGCGTGATCACGAGCGTGCAATCGATCAGGACAGGGTGGATCGTGCCCACGATCAACTACGCCCACCCGGATGCGGCCCTCGATCTCGACTACGTGCCCAACACAGCCCGCGACCTGAACAGCGCGGGGGGCGTTCACGCCTGCCTGTGCAACTCATATGGCTTCGGCGGCCAGAACGACTGCGTGATCGTCCGCCGGGCGGAATGACTCGCGCCCGGTCAGCGATGGACGCTCCGGCGGTTACCGGCTCAAATGAGAAGCGACTGGCCCGTCATTTCGGGCGGCTGGGCGAGGCCCATCATGGCGAGAGCGGTGGGGACAACGTCCGCAAGTCGGCCGCGGGATGCGCGGGCGGTTTCGCTGAGGCCAAAGGCCAGATCGGTATCACCTCGCAGCCGTCGCCCCTTGAACGCAGCGCCGATGACATAGAGCGGGACGTCGTAGAAGGTATGGGCGGTGTGCGGCGAGTTCGCCTCTGGGTCGAACATCTGCTCCGCGTTGCCGTGGTCGGCAGTGACGATGAGTGAACCCCCGCGCGCCAGCACGGCCTCGATGATGGCGCCCACACATGCGTCGGTGGTCTCGACCGCCGCCACGGCGGCCTTGAGGTTGCCGGTGTGGCCGACCATGTCGCAGTTGGCGAAGTTCACGATCAGGACATCCTCGGTGTCGGGCGCGGCGAGGCGGGAGAGGACTCGGTCACGGACCTCGAGAGCCGCCATCTCCGGGCGCTGGTCGTAGGTGTTCACATCCTTGGGAGACTGCGGATTGCTCCGTGTCTCGCCGGGGAAGGGCTCCTCGCGATAGTCGTTGAAGAAGAACGTCACGTGGGGGTACTTCTCTGTCTCCGCGCAGCGAAACTGACGCAGCCCCAGCGACGACCAGTACTCTCCGGCGATCATGGGCATGCGTGGAGGACGACCGCTGGCCACATGCATCCGCGGGGCCAGATCGGCCGACCACGCCGTCATCGCTACGAACCAGGTATCGATGCGCTCGCCCCGAGCGAAGCCGGGCCGGCCTGAATCGGGCGAGGCCTTCACCTTCGCCCAACCCGCGTCGTCAAGCACAAAGGCCATGGCCAGTTCGCGCGGGCGGTCGCCCCGATAGTTGTAGAAGATCACGCTGTCGCCGCTGCGGATTCGCCCCGCGGCCGTCTGGGCGGGGTCGCGCCCGATCATCGTGGGCGTGACGAACTCGTCTCCCCCCTGAGTGGGCGAGATCGGCGCGGCGTAGTAACGCTCGATCGCCTGACCCGCGCTGACGGCCGTTGGCGCTGGCTTGCCAAGGGTCGCTCGGCCCGTGAGCGCGTCGTAGGCGAGCGCCACGCGCTCCCAGCGGAAGTCGCGGTCCATGGCGTAGAAGCGCCCG
>JBQTIJ010000381.1:0-2319 GCA_052388255.1 Phycisphaerales bacterium | reverse complement strand
ATTTCCGGGGGGATCCGGATCGTAACTGCGCGGATTGTCGTGTCGGGGTGCGCCAACTGGGCATGTAGTGCCGACCAAGTGCATTGACTTCCAGTCGGTGGAAGGCGCATAGACGTTCCTCCGCGTTGCGTCGGAAACTCCACACGGAACAGGTGGGTCCACGCGGGGTGTTCTTCGGAGCCAAGGCCCAGCGCGCTTGACGAACTGCCGCAGCCGGTCCTCCGAACACTTGGATGGGTTAAACGGAAGGGACAAGGAGCTGGAGGCCGCGATCGGGCCGGACACACCGGGGTGACTCCAGAGCCCGCGGGGTCTCTTGACTAACGTTGACTTCGTACGTTAGTATGCGTTAGAAGAGGTACACATGAGGTGCACATGAAGAAGCTCGCCGGAACGAAGCCGCTCACCCAGAACATCAATGCTCTTGCCCAGGCGGCACGTCGCAGGAAGGCGCGCTCGAGGGCCGGAAGCGGGGCGGTCACCGCGCTTGGCCCGAGCGCCAGCTTCGTCCTCGCTGAGCCGGCCGCGGGGCTGGAGACAGACGAACTGCTCATCGCCGTCGCGGACGCGGGATCAGTGGCGCTGCAGCGCGTGAGGGTGCCCAGGGCGACACCATCTGTAGAGGGTCCGACGTCAAGACTCGTCGAGGTCGCACGGCGCATCGCCGAGATCGAACTGATTGCCGCTGAGATCGCCAGGCCAACCCTAACCGCCTCGGGTCCGCCGATGCTGACTGATGCCGAAGAGCGTCTGCTCCGCGAAGGCGGTCTGGACCCTGGCTCGCTGGCGCCAGAGGAGACTCAACCGCTTCATCGGGCCACCGCGGAGTACGCGAGGATCCTACACGACAGCTACACGGCCGAGCAGGCTGCCGATGTCCTCGGTGTGAACGCGAGCCGCATTCGTCAGCGCCTCACAGTTACGCCGCGCACACTCTACGGAATCAAGGTAGGCAAGGGGTGGCGAATCCCGAGGTTTCAGTTTCACGGGCAGGGCTTGGTTCCTGGCATCGCGCGAGTCCTTGATCGACTTGCGCCCGATCTGCATCCGGTGGCTGTGCATCGATGGCTCTCGACGCCGAATCCCGACCTCCTGGTCGATGATGCGCCGACATCGCCGCTCGACTGGCTGCGCATTGGGAACGCGCCTGAGGCAGTCGCTGAACTTGCCGCTGGCCTCTGACGCCGGCGGTGGCGAAGTTCCCTGAACCTCCACCCGCTGCTCAACTCGCGACCATCCTGGCGATTGAGCAAATGATTCCCGCCGGAACCCGCTGCTGGCGTATCTACTCTCGCCGGGGGATCTATCCCGGAGTGTGGAATCGCGTGCGCAACTATGGCCCGACAAGCGCCCGATTCGATCATCACTTGCCGCCGCCGCGGATCCAGGAACGTGGGGTGCTCTATGCCGCCGAGGATGCCACGACATGTTTCGCAGAAGTGTTCCAAGAGTCCAGAACCATTGATCGCTGGCGAGGTGACCCATGGTTGGTCTGCTTCGCATTGACTCGGCCCATCACTCTCCTAGACCTCACGGGGACATGGCCCACGCGGGCCGGCGCATCGATGGCGATCAATTCTGGGCCGCGGCCCCGGGCACGCCGGTGGTCACAAACCATCTATCAGGCCTACACCAGCGTTGAGGGCCTCTACTATGCCTCGAGCATGAACGCCAATCGACCGGCCGTCCTGCTATATGAGCGCGCGGCCGACGCATTGCCCAACCGCCCGATCTTTCATCGCGCGCTGGCTGATGCTGCGCTGACTCCCGCCGTCGTGCGCGCCGCCGAACGTTTTGACTACGCCGTGGTCTAGGACGCTGGAATTGAGAGCGTAGCGGCGGTGGAGCACCATGGGCTCCTCGGCCCGCGGTCGCGCTGGAGATCGGCCATCGTTCCGACGCCATCGCCGCCCGACTCACGGGGAGACGTCGACACGCGCGCCCCGAGGCGCTGACCCTGGGCTCGGCTACTCCAGCGGGTGTTCGGCTGTGACGTGCGGGTGTGCGATCGCTGCGGAGGCCGGCGGCGGATCCTCGGCGCGGTGACCGAACCCCATGCGGTGCGACGGCTCCTCGCGGCGCTGGGGCTGGCGCCCGAGCCGCCGCCGGGGCGGCCCGCCCCCGCCGCCTGACCTGCGCGCGATCGCGCCCACCACTCGCCGCGGCCGTCCCCCCGTCTGTCCGCCGGGCCTGTCGGTCGGGTTCCGGGCCTCATCCCGCGCACTCCCGCCGCCCGTGCCGGACCCGCCAGCGCCGCGCTATCGTTCGGGCGGGGCCGACGCCGTGAGCCCGCGAGCGGGGGGACGGGGCGCGGAGCAG
>JBQTIJ010000380.1:0-13960 GCA_052388255.1 Phycisphaerales bacterium | reverse complement strand
CCCGTCGCAGAGCGCCCTCGCGGTTCAGCGGCCTGCGTCGGGCCGGGTCGGCCCGGATCAGGGGGCGATCCAGGGGTTGCCAGGAGAGAGGTTCGTCGTCTTGCGGGGGAAGGCGTTGCGGGTGTAGGCCCAGGTGTCGAGGTTCTGCGTGATCTTGGTGCCGGTGGGGAACCAGAAGTCGGGGTTGGTCGCCTCGCCATCGCTATAGACCTGTGCGTGTCCATCGAAGAACGCCATCTGGCCGTAGCACTCGGTGATGTCGCCGTTGCGGCCCTTGCTGCCGTGCCGGAATGCCCAGCGCCGCGCGTCCTTGAAGTTGCCGACGGCCATGAAGGCGGCCCGACCGGGCTCGCCCGGCGCGGCCCAGCGGTTGAGTTCCTTGCTGTCGCCCTTCCAGGGGCCAACGCCGCCGAACCCGCCGCCGAAGTCCCCGGCGATGCCCGCATCGATGTCGGGACTGGTGGTCTGGTTGCTGTAGCGGTGACCCTCAAAGACCGCCACCTTGAGCGCGGGCGTGCCCACGCGGTTGATGAAGGGCTTGTACCCGCGCCGGTCGATGCCCACGCCCAGCCGATTGCCCGTGCCATAGGGCGAGGAGTCCTCGGTGGAAGTGAACTGCGTGCTCATGTTGTAGCCGATCATCGTGCCCGCGCCGAGGTTCGAGGGGGCGGGCCCGCCGCTGCCACCGGTGAACACGGTGGCGGTGACGGCGTTCGAGGGGCAGGCGAACATGGGGTGATCGCGGTACCAGTTGAAGCGGTCGCCGCGGAGGAGCTCGGTCTGGTTCTCCGCGCCGTCGTTGGGTCCCTGGAACCCCTGCGAATAGAGCAGCGGGCCGTAGAAGTCCCACGTCTGGGCGGCGATGCCGTTGAAGGTCTGGGGCGTGGCTTTGAGGTAGCCAGCCGCGGAGTTGGTGCTGGCGGGGAGGCACTGGAAGCCGCTGGTGGCGGGCGAACCGACAATGGCGTCCTTCGCGTCGGTGCCGTAGGAGGCGATGGCGACTGAGATCTGGCGGAGGTTGCTGCCGCACTTCACCGTGCGGGCGGCGTCGCGGGCCAGCCCGAGCGCGGGCAGAAGGAGCGACACGAGCAGGGCGATGATGGCGATGACCACGAGCAGCTCGATCAGCGTGAACCCTGAGGTACGGCGTGATGGCGCAGGCGCTTGGATATGCGTGTGGGTAGCCATGGGTGCTTTCGAGAAGGCAGGGATCTGCGGGCGATGGGTGGGGGCTGAAGGATCGTCGCCGACTGCGGGTTGCCGGGCACCCGTCCGAGAACCGGACAAGCGACCCCGGAGGATCTGGGGATGATACCAGTGTGCCCCCGGTCCGTGGACAAGGCCACCGATTGTCAAGGAACCTTCGTCGGTTGAGGGGGGACGGCCAGCGCGGTGTGCGTCTTTGATCGGCCTTGCCCGGGAATGGGCAAAGGCAGGTCACACCCCGGCGGATGGGCCAAGGTCAGGGGTTTCCCATGTTCGCAGGGCCGGAGCCGGTTACTTCTTGGCAGCGGGGCTCGCCGCGTCCTGCGGCGGGGTGGCCCCGGCGGCCCCTGCCGCGGCGGGGGTGGGTGAGCTGGATGGGATGCGGATGTTGGTGCCGCAGATCTTGCAGCGAACGGTCTTGCCTCGGGCACTCTGGGGGATCGCCAGGACCTTGCGGCAGTTGAGACTTGGGCACATGATGCGCAGCGTGTCGCTCATGAGGAAACTCGGGCAGGGAGCGTGAGGTGTATCGGCGAAGCACCGGCTGCGCTTGGGGCTTCCGAGCTTTGCGAGCGGTTCGCCGCTGGGGTAGTGACGGGTGGGGGGTTGAGGGGGTGCAGGCGAGGGCGGATCGATGCCGGGGTGGTTTTTCCCGGACCTCAGGCGCATTTGCGCCGGGGTGGCCCATAAACTCCGCTTTCCTGATTCCTTTCGCGGAGTGTGACCATGGTTCAGGCCGGAACCGAGCCCGAGGCGCGCGCGAACCGTGGCGGTGGGGGCGGACTGCGCCCTGCTGCACAAGGGACGGCAGTGGTCGGGCTGCAGTGGGGGGATGAGGGCAAGGGCAAGATCGTCCACCTGCTGGCCGACCGGTTTGACGCGGTGGCACGGTACAACGGCGGGGCCAACGCGGGGCACAGCGTGCAGATCGGGGCGGAGCGCTTTGCGCTGCACCTGATTCCTTCGGGCATCCTGCACCCCGGCAAGCCGAGCGTGATCGGCAACGGCGTGGTGGTCGATCCCGACAAACTGCTGCAGGAGATCGGCACGCTGCAAGGGCGGGCGATCGATTGCTCCGGGCTGCGGATCTCTGACCGTGCCCACGTGGTGATGCCTTGGCACAAGGCGGAGGATGAGGCCCGCGAGCGCTGGTTGAGCGAGCAGATCACGACGGGCGGGACGGGTGCCGCGGGGAGTGTGAAACCGATCGGCACGACGCGTCGCGGCATCGGGCCGTGCTATGCGGACAAGGTGCAGCGCGGGACGGCCGTGCGCGTGGGGGACCTGCTGCGGCCCGAGGAACTCGCGACGCGGCTGAAGATGATCGCGCCCCTCAAGACAGCAACGCTCCGGGCGCTTGGTTCGACGGAGTCCTTCGACGCGGAGACCGCGCTCCAGCAGTGCGCCCTGTGGGGTGTCAAACTGGAGCAGTACATCACTGATACGTCGGCCCTGCTGATGGGACTGATCGGCGAGGGGCGGCGCGTGCTCTATGAGGGCGCGAACGCGACGCTCCTTGATGTCGATCACGGGACCTATCCGTACGTGACCTCGAGCGCGTGTACCGCGAGCGGGATTCCCGGGGGGACAGGGGTGCCTCCGGGTGCGCTGGGCGATGTGCTGGGCGTCTGCAAGGCGTACTCGACACGGGTGGGGGGCGGGGCCATGCCCACGGAGCTCTTTGATGAGTTGGGCGAGCGGATCCGCAAGCGCGGGCGCGAATATGGGACGACCACCGGCCGCCCGCGCCGGGTGGGGTGGCTTGATCTTGTCGCCGTGCGCTACTCGGCCCGGCTGAACGGCGCGACCGGACTCTGCCTGATGCTGCTCGATGTGCTCGCAGGACTCGATGATCTCCGCGTCTGCACGGCCTATGACGGGCCGGGGGGGCGGACGAGCGAGTTCACACCCGACGGTCGGCTGCTGGAGTCGGTCCGCCCGGTCTACCAGACGTTGAAGGGTTTTGGCGGCGATCTTTCGACCTGTCGAGCGATCGGCGAACTCCCGCCGGGGGCGCGGGCGTATCTCGATCTGATCGAGGAGACGGTGGGCGTGGCGCTGCGGTTTGTCAGCGTTGGGCCCGATCGGGCCCAGACCATCGAGCTTTGACCCTTGCCGACGACGACCCCGCCAACCCCGGCCCCTTTGAGTGCGCCCTGCCCGGCGCTCGCGGCGGTGCTGGCGCGAAACCCCCGGGCACGGCCGCATGAACTCCTGCCGGATGTGCCGGTCGACCGGATCCCCCGGCACGTCGCCATCATCATGGATGGGAACGGCCGCTGGGCGGAGCGGCGCGGGTTTCAGCGTGTCTTCGGGCAACGCAACGGGGCCCGTGCGGTGCGCGAGGCGATCGAGGAGTGCCTGCAGCTTGGGATAGAGGTGCTGACGCTCTATTCGTTCTCGCTGGAGAACTGGAAGCGACCGGCCGAGGAAGTGCAGGCCCTGATGTCGCTCTATCTGGATTACCTGACGGGCGAGGCGGAGCACATGGCTCGCGAGAGCATCCGGTTCGTGCAGGTCGGCCGGCGCGATGGCCTGCCTCCGGAGGCCCTGGCGATCTGCGACAAGGTGAGCGCGCTGACGGCGGGCAATCGGGCCCTCACGCTCTGCCTGGCTGTCAACTACGGCAGCAGGGCGGAACTCACCGACGCTGTCCGTGCCATCGCCCAGCGAGTGAAGCGCGGCGAGATCGCCCCGGGTGATGTGGATGAAGCGCTGATCGAGGACCATCTCTGCACGCGCGGGCTGCCGGACCCGGACCTCTTGATCCGCACCGCGGGGGAGATGCGCGTGAGCAACTTCCTCCTCTGGCAGATTTCGTACGCCGAGCTGTATGTGACGCCCACGCTCTGGCCGGATTTCGGGCGGGATGAACTGCACAAGGCCGTGCGCGACTTCGCCGCGCGCGACCGCCGCTTCGGCGGGCTGGGGACGGCAGCGCGGAAGTGACGCCGGGCCGCGCGCCTTTCTCAGCAGGGTGCGCCGGGGAACAGGAACGCGCCGTCACGGTGGAAGACTTCGCCATCGGCGGCGATGGTCCCGCCGCGGCGCAGGTCGCAGACCATGTCCCAGTGCAGGCCGCTCTCGTTGGCGCTACCGCTCTTGGGATATCCCGCGCCGACGGCGGCGTGGAAGGTGCCGCCGATCTTCTCGTCAAAGAGGGTGTTCTTTGAGAAGTCGGTGATCGAGTAGTTGGTGCCGATGGCGATCTCGCCCATGGTGCGGGCCCCGGCGTCTTGGTCGAGCATCTTGAAGTGGAAGTCCTCGTTCTTGCGGGCGCTGGCGTCCACAACGCGGCCGCCCTTGAAGACCAGCCGCACCCCATCCACCTCGCGCCCCTGATAGACGGCGGGGAAGGTGTAGTTGACGTGCCCGTCCGCGCCCTGGGGGCCGCAGAAGACCTCGCCGTCGGGGAAGTTCTCGTGTCCGCCGCAGTTGATCCAGACGCTTTTGCTGCGGTCGACGTTCACGGTCAGGTCGGTGCCGTCGTGGCCGTCGCGGGCGGGGGTGTTGAAGCGCAGGGTGTCGCGGGCCTGCAGGAACTCGCGCACGCGCTCCTGCCGATCAAAGACTGCCTGCCAGGCGGCGACGGGGTCGGGGAGGTGGAGGAGGCCGGCACGGAAGACAAAGTCGCAGTAGTCGCGGAGCGACATCTCGGCGTCCTGTGCCGAGGCCTGCGTGGGGAACTGGGTCCCGCACCAGCGCAGGGCTCCGGAGGCCTCGCGCTGCATGAAGGCCCGCATGATGGGCCGGCGAGACCCTTGGGCCTTGGCGATCTTGGTGGAGTCGGCCCGGCCGAGCGCCTTGGTGTTGACATCCGCCCAGAGAGCGATGCGCACGTCCACCGTCTCCATGATGTAGAGTTCCACGGGGTTGGTCCAGGCGATCTGCTCATCCGTGCCGAGGGCGAGCAGGGACTCCTTGAGCGCAGAGGGGAACGCGAAGTACATGGGGTGACCGCCGGCCCGCAGCACCTGCTCGTACAGGGCCTCGATCAGCGGCATGGCGATCGGGTCGGCCTGAAGGGCGACCACGTCCCCCTTCTTTACGCGTGTGGAATATCGAACCAGCACCTCCGCCAGACGATCAAGCCGGGGGTCGCGCACGTGTCCGCTCCATTACGTTGGTGGGTGGCGGTCGCGGCTCGAGGGGCCTGCGACCGGGGTTCAGGTCAGATCGGTTTGCCCGCGGCGGACCGCGCCAGGCGGAGTTTCACGCGGGCCCGCTCGCGGTCCTTGTTCACGCGCTCGGCCTCGGCCCGGCCTTCAGGGCGCTTGGCTTCGGCCGCGGCGAGTTCCTGGGCCGCGCCGGATTCGGTGAGGGTCTCCACACCCGCGGCTCGGGCGGCGAGGATGGTGAGTTTGTTGCCAGCCATCTGGGCGAAGCCGTCCTCAACAAGGAATGCGCGGCTGCCGCCGGCACCCTGCTTCTCATCGGCGACGTCGACCTTGAGTTCACCGAGCCCGAGCTTCACGACCATGGGGGCGCGGTTGGGCAGCACGCCCATGAGCCCGTCGTGCGCGGGGAGGGAGGCGTAGGTCGCCGGGGAATCGATGAGCTTGCCCTGCGGCGTGATCAATCGGAACTGGAAGGTCCGTGCGGCCAAGGTGGGGCTCCGATGAATGTTGGGGCGGGTTCGAGCGGAGGGCTCTCGCCGGCTCGATCAGAGCGTGGCGGAGGTGTAGGGGAGCAGGCCGAGGAAGCGTGCCCGCTTGATGGCCGTCCCGATCATGCGCTGCTCGGTCGCGGTGGCGCTGATGCGCTTGCGGCCGAAGATCTTGCCGTTGGGGGACATCATGCGGCGGAGCTTCTCGACGTCCTTGTAGTCCACGAAGTACTTGCCCGCGGCGGACTTCTTCGCGACCTTGACCTTGGCCATCGGCGTGAAACGGTTGAACTGCGACATGCGTGCTCCGGGGAACTCGGGCTTCTGACATGGACTTTCGGCCCGGCGGCTGCGCGATCACACGACCGCGCTCCGGGCATCAGAAGACGGGGGGAACGATAGGGGCACGGACCCGCTCGGCCAAGTTCAGCGGAAGGTCGGCGCTTGGTTTTAGGGCTTCGTCCGGGCGGCGGTTCCGCAGGAGCGGGCTCCACACACTCCATCGAGCGAGAGGAACCCGGGCCCGATGAGCGCGATGAAGAGGCCCGCAAGGAAGAACCCGGAGTTCCGCACCACATGACAGGGCCCGATGGCGCCCGAGCAGAAGAGCTTGATCGCGCCGAAGCAGGGGCAGTTGACGTCCAACCCGCGGGCAATGACGGAGAGGATGCCCGCAGTGAAACTCACCATCATGATCATGGAGAGCGCCGCGGCGGCCCGGGTCCACAGGCCAAGGAGGATGAACGCACCGATGATGAACTCCCCCCAGGGAATGGCGAAGGCCATGACCTCAACAAGCCCATCGGGGAGGCCCATCTTGAAGCCCTTGATCGAGTAGGCGAAATCAAGCGGCGAGAGCACGGGGAGCACCCCGAAGTCGGCGATGCCGAGTTTGACCCACCCGCTGAACATGAGCAGGCCACCAAGGGCGACCCGGAGCAGCAGGGCCAGAGCCCCAAGGGCGCAGCGCCGGGAGCCGGGTTGGGCCTTGCACCCGCACCCTCCGGGTTGACAGCAGGGGGCGGCGTCGGCGTTGGCGGTGGGGTTGGTCAAGGCGACCTCAGCAGGGGTGGATGAGCGAAGAAGAGCGAGCCGGGGCGCGGCTGGGGAAGTGTCCGCGCGTCCGGGAGTTTACATCTCGATGGGGAGGTTGGCGGCCTTCCAGCCGGTCATTCCCTGTTCGAAGACATAGACCTTCTCATACCCCAGTTCGCGAAGCCGCGTGGCGGTGAGTTTGGAGGCATCGCACTCGCCCCCGCCGCAATAGACAACGACGATGAGAGAGCGGGGGATCATGTCAAGATCCGCGGGGATCGCTCCGCCAAGGAAGGCCGAGGGCGGGAGGTTGGTGGCCGCGGGAATTCGACCGGTCGCGAACTCCTCCGGGTTGCGAGCATCGACAAAGGCCACGTCACCAGCGCTCGCGACACGAGCGTGGAGCGTCTTGGCCTGCTCGAGGGAGAGCATGAGCGTGTCGGCGGGTGCCGCCTGACCGGTGCCACTCGGGGCCGGAGCCGGGGCCGGAGCTGCGGGCGCGGGTTGAGCTGCGGGTGGATCCGCCGGTGCGGAACGATCGATGGGGGCCTTGTCTTTGTCCTTGTCCGCGGCCGCCGGCTGGGCGGCCGAGGCGGCACCCTTGTTGACGGCCTTGTCGTCGAGTCGGGCGAGGACCGCGTCGATCGACTCAGGCCGCGGGACATCGAGTGGCAGCGGAGAGAGGCGCGAGTGCACGAGCCCGATGAGCCCGGAAGCGAGCATGATCGCGAGCGCCTTGAGGGCGACTCCACACCCGCGCTGACAGCAGCCACAAGGACCCATGACGATCTCCCTGATGAGGACGATGGAACAGCCGCGGAAGACCCGGCACGGGCGATCAGCCCGGGGCGGGTGAGTGGTTTGAGGAGCGTGTCCCCGCGCACAGGCGGGGGGACGCGCGGGGTCACTTGGGGGCGGGGGCGGTCGGGTTCGCGGGTGCCTTGGGGGAGCCGGGCTTCTGGAGGTCGCCGGGCTTCTGGGCAAAGGGCGGCGCGGCGATGGGGGTGACCACGATGGGTGCGCCACCGGCGTTCTTGGAGGGGATGGTCATGGCGGCCCCGGTGGGTGTTGGGGCGGGAATAGGCGTCACGATGTTGTTCGGCGCACCGCCGGCGGTGTTGACGGCCATGATGCCCATGATGGGGATCTCGATGTACTCCTGGTCCGGGAGGTTGGTCCGGACCATGACCTTGGCGTTGATGGCGCCGGGCGTGGCGGGAGCGACGCCAGCGAGTTTGATCCGGTGACCAACCGCCATGCCAGCGGGGTTCGGCTCGGTGTCGAGAACCACCCGCATGTCGGCGGGGGCGTCGGTCTGCACGTCAAGGATGTCAAAGGGCTTGCCGTCGCGGTTGTCGATCCGCACCTCGCGGGCCCAGGCCTCGCCGGGAGAGGTCACGCGAAGGGGGATGCGGTCGGGCAGCAGGCGGGCTGGCCCCACCACGCTGATCTGCACGCCCACGGGGATCAGCGACTTCTTGGGGTCGTTGGTCGTGAGGTTCAGCATGGCCGCCTTGCGGTTGGCGCCGGTGATCGGGAGGGTGGTGCTGCTGCTGATCTCAAAGCCGATGCGCGTGAGCGTTTCATCGCCATCGGGAATCTCGGTCTTGTCGAGGCGGGTCACGGTGAAGTCGGGGTCCGCAAGGTCCATCTTGGTGACCTCGAAGCCGGGCTGGCGGCCGGTGACGTAGAGAACCTGCTTCCCGGCCGCGCCCTTGCGCACCTCCATCATCGCGATCGAGGGGGGCTCGATCATGACGCGGGGCTTGATATCCACCTTGAAGTTGAGTTCAACCCGCGGTGCGGCGGTGAAGTCGGTATCGATCTGCACGTGCTTGGTCTCGAGGCCGCGCTTGCCGGCGGGGTTGAAGGTGATCTCAAGCTCACCCTTCTCGCCGGGGGCGTAGGTCTTCTTCATGGTGGTGAAGTTCGTGGCCGTGCAGCCGCACCCGGGAGTCACATTGGTGATGGTCACCGTCTTGTCAGAGATGTTGGCAAAGGTGAACTTGTAGGGGACCGGGGTCTCGTCCGAGACCTTGCCAAGGTCGGGCGTCGCATTGTCAAAGCGAATGCCCTGGGGGCCGGTCGCGGCCTGCACCGCTTCCGCCTGCTTCCGCGAGAACTCTTCGGCGATTGCCTTCTGCTTGGCCTTGACCATCTCTTCGGGGGTCATCTGGGCCGGCTTGGGGACCGGGGTCGAGGGCGGAGTCACGGGTGTGGGTGTCCCGGTCGGGGCGAGGGGTGTGGGCTGCTGCGCCAGGGCGGGGAGCGCGAGACCGGCGACAAGAAGGAGCGTGAGGGTGGTGTTTCGCATGGGGGAGGACTCCAAGGGAAGGGCCATGATCGGTTGGGTGTTGTACGAGCGACGGACCGGAGCGACTGCAACGCGGTGCCGCGCTTCGGCCGCACCGGTTCGGCCTCAACCTGAGGCGGATCCGCCCGTTCTTCCGGGCGATTGAACGAAGTATACAAGCACCTTTTCCATCGACCGTAACGATGGTGTAAGTGAGCCCGGACGTGCCGTTTGCAGGGCCGGGATCCGCATCCGCGCTCAACCCGGGCGCATCTCGGGGACCCACTTGCGGATCAGATCGAGCACATGGGCTCGCGAGGTCTCGCCCGCGCGGCGGACGGCCCCGAGTTCGGCCACCATGCGCCGGGCTGTCTCTACCTGCGCCTCCTCGTGCCCGCCGCCTTGGCCTGCCCAGCAGTTGATCCCCGGGTGGCCGGAGGGCCGCAGATTCTCCGCGGCGTACGCGAGTTCTTCGTGCAGTTTCTCGCCCGGTCGGACACCGGTGAAGGCGATCTCCAGACCGGGGGCTTCGCTCGGGGCTGCGCCCGGCACCAGCGACCCACCGAGACGCGGCTCAAAGCCGTGGGCTCGGACGAGGCGGATGGCCAGATCCAGAATGCGGATCGGTTCACCCATATCGAGCACGTAGACAGGGGCCGCGCCGTCTGCACCGGTCAGGGCCGCGGCCTGCGCGACAAGTGTCGCCGCTTCAGGGATGGTCATGAAGAAGCGCGTCATGCGCGGATCGGTGACGGTGACAGGCCCGCCACTGGCGATCTGTTCCTGCCAGATGGGGACAACGCTGCACGCGCTGGCGAGCACGTTCCCGAAGCGCACCATCGAGAAGCGGGTGGACCCCGCCCGGGCCGAGTCGCGGGCGAGGGCGGCGATGTACATCTCCGCCAGGCGCTTGGTCGCGCCCATCACGCTCGTGGGGTTCACCGCCTTGTCGCTGCTGATCATCACGAACCGCTCGGCCCCCGTGGCGGCGGAGGCATCGGCGATCGAGCGCGTGCCGAAGAGGTTGTTGTCGATGGCGGCCGAGGGGTGGTCCTCCATGAGGGGGACGTGCTTGTGCGCGGCGGCGTGGAAGACCACATGGGGCCGATGCTCGCGCAGAAGGGCGAGCGTGCGGGCTTCGTCCACCACGTCGTGCAGAACCGCTTTGCGGGCTACCCCGGGGAACCGCCGGGCCAGTTGATGATCGATGGTGAAGAGCGCGTTCTCCGAGCGCTCAAGGAGCGTGATCGACTGAGGGCCAAACCCCGCGGCCACTCGGGCAAGTTCGCCGCCGATCGAGCCCCCGGCGCCGGTGATGACCACCCGCTTGCCCGCGAGAATCGTGGCCACCGCGCGGTGATCGAGGCCATAGTGCGTCCGCCCGATGAGTTCCGCGGGATCGATGACCGGGGCCCGGGCGGGCGCGGCGGTCACACGGGGGGCACTCAGGATGGCATCGAGGGTCGGCACGGTCCGGTGCTCAAGCCCAAGGCGGGCGAGCCCATGCTCGATGCGGCGCAGGTGGGTCTCCATCCCCGCAGGGAGAGAGATGAGTGCCAGACGAAAGCGCATCCGAGCGTGCAGTTCGACGAGTTGATCGAGGCCGCCAAGCACGGGTGGCAGGTCGCGGGTGCGGCCGTGGGCCCAGGCCTCTGCGACCGTGCCCCCTTCAACAAGCACGCACCCAGCGGGAACGACCCCGGGCATGGTGCCATCGATCTGGCCGCTGAGCGCGCGGAGCGTGCCCACGGTGCCGATGAGGACGACGCCGGTGGCGGGGAGTGGGCCGCGCGCAGAGGCCGCTTGGCGGCTGGGCGGATTTTGC
Organism: Phycisphaerales bacterium; assembly: GCA_052388255.1. Classification (GTDB taxonomy): domain Bacteria; phylum Planctomycetota; class Phycisphaerae; order Phycisphaerales; family UBA1924; genus JAEUIX01. The sequence continues at coordinate 2,995 of JBQTIJ010000380.1, read as the reverse complement.
GCGTGGATGGGCTGCGTTGGCACCCGAGGGTTATCGGCAAATCGGCACTGCGGCATCACCGGCAGGGATGGAACCGACGGAACCGCGCCAGCGTATGTTGAGATGAGGGCACGCCTCAGGGACATGAACCGGCGTGCCTGATCCGGGTTGGGTATTGACGCACCCGACCGACGCGCTGCGACCATCCCCCACTGCAGCGCCCGTTTGACGACTTCTCAAGATTGCCCACCGTGCCTCTTCCTTCGTGGAGGTGCCTTATGGGTTTGCGCGCTTCGATCGGTTCACTGCGTTCCTTCCGTTCACTCCGTTCAGTTGCTTCTCTCGCGGCCTGCTGTACATGGTGCTCCCTCTCCGCCACATCCTCCGCACAAGTCCTCGTCGCCAGCGACTTCGAGAACTCGGCCGATGGGTGGAGCGTCGTCACCACCAAGGGCCGCGTGGTGGCGCCGGGGCAAGTGCAGAACGGCGTGGGCGCCGCCACCGGCGTGCTCGTCCAGCCCGACCTTGATCGCGGAGTGAGTTACTGGGTCGCCCCCGCGGTCTTCCGCGGCAACAAGGGCGCGGCCGTTGGTGGTGTGCTCTCCTTTGACCTTCGTCAATCCGCCACCGGCAACCCGATCAAGAACATGCCCGATGTGATGATCCGCGGGGTCAATGGGGTCACGCTCGTTGCCACCATCACGCGCTTCCCCAACACCCGGTGGACGCGCTATCACCTTGTGCTTGATCAGGGGGGCGGGCTGCGCGTCGGCTCGCTCAAGGGTCCGGGCGCGACGCGGGCCCAGATCATGGAAGTCCTGAGTGATGTTGCTGAACTCTGGGTCCGGGCCGAATACCGCGGCGGGGGCAACACCGACTCCTTCGACAACGTGACCCTGAGCGCCCATGCGACGGGCGTCGCGCGGAGCGACTTTGAGACCGGCATGGACGGCTGGTATGTGCTGGGCGATGTCTTTGCGCCCGATCGCCCCGCGACCGGTGGCAACGGCGGCGGTTTCCTCCGCGCTGGCGACATCGGCGACGGCAAGTACTGGAGCTTCCAGGCCCCGGCAAAGTTCCTGGGCGACCGCCGCAATGTCTACGGCCAGCTCTTCTCGTTTGACCTGCAGTCCACCCGCAGCGAGGGCAAGCCGACCGGTCGGCCGGATGTCACCCTCAGCGGCGGAGGGATGACGCTGGTCTACGACGCGCCGAGCAACCCCGGCGCGGTCTGGACCAACTTCAGCGTCAACCTGCACGAGACCGCCGGGTGGCGCATCGGCACGGTGAAGGGCGCGCGGCCCTCGGCCGCGCAATTCCTTGCGGTGCTCGGCTGCATCACCGAGATTCAGATCCGCGGCGAGTTCAGCACCAAGCTCGATGTCGGCGGCCTCGACAACGTCCTCTTGGGCGTGAACACGTTCGAGCAGAACGAGAACTGCCTCCCGGACTTTGACCTCAACGGCATCCTCTCGCCCGACGACCTTGGCGACTTCATCACCCAGTACTTTGAGGACCCCCCCAACCCCCGCTGCGACTACAACCGCGACGGGCTCATCACCATCGACGACATCGACTCATACTTCACGGCGTATTTCAGCGGGTGCGACTTCGGCCCGATGGGCTGATCCCCCGGGGTGCGGCCCGCGGCCGCGACGCTCTCAACGGTTCATGTCTTCCCATCCATCGAAGGATCGCGCCGGGCCCGATCGACAGCGGGCCCGGCGCGTGGGTGGGAACGGCGCTGGGGGGCGGTGCGCGAACGCGCTCCGGTCGGCTACGCTCGGACCATGCTGACTGCGGCCTGCCTTCTCGCGGCTTCGTGCCTGCTCCACATCGACGATGCTCCCCCGAGCGGCGGCGCTCAGCCGGAGGGCGCGGAACCACTCCTTGCCTGGCCGGCCCTCAAGGACCCGAGCGCTTTCACCGTGCAGGTCACCCCGCGCGCGTGGTACACAAGCCCGAGCGGCAGGTTCAAGCTCCCCGCCACCGGCCCCGGCGGGCGCACGGTGCGGGTTGAGACCCTGGACCTCGATGCCCCGCGGGTCTCTCCTTATGCCGAGATGCAGGTGCGTGCGGGCGACTTTCGCTTCACCTTCAGCGGCGCGGCGTATGAGGTCGATCGCGGCGCCACCGTCGGCAGCGCGACGCAGATTGGCGATATCGACCTGAACCCCGGCGACGAGACCGACTCGTCGTTTGAGTACTCGACCTTCAACCTCTCGATCGGATACCGCTTCTACGAGAAGGACTTTGGCAAGGACGGCGGCGGGTCCCCCGGCCGGACGGTGCTGCGGATCGATGGCGAGGCGGGCGTGCGGCTGCACGATATCGACATCTCCGTCACCAGCGGAGCGGCGACCGCGTCGTATGACGGCTTCTTTGGCGAGATCTTCCTGGGTGGCAGGGTGGAACTCCAGTTTGCCCGTGACTTCTCCGTGGACCTCGTGCTCAACGGCGGTGGGTTTAGTGATTCCGAACGATCCGTGACCTCGCTCGATGGGTCCATCGCGTTCTCATGGCGGCCGGTCGAAGCCATCGCCCTGCAACTTGGTTGGCGCCAACTCCTGTTCGACTTTCAGGACGGCGAAGGGGATGGCGAGTTTGAGTTCACGGGCGGGATGGCGGGCCTCTTTGCCGGCGTCGTGCTCCGATTCTGAACTCGGCCCTTCCGGGCACTCTCCGCCTGCGCACGTCGTATCCTCCCGAGGTGCCCGATCCCCTTCCAACCCGGGGCATGGGTGACGAACAAGTCACGCGCCTGCTCAGCCAACCCGGGAGCGCCGAAACCGGCCGGCTCCTTGAGCTTGTCTATGCCCAGCTCCACACCCTCGCCGCGGCGCGGATGAGGACAGAACGGGGCGACCACACCCTCCAGCCCACCGCACTGGTCCACGAGGCCTATGCCCGGTTGGTCGGTGCCGACGTCCCTTGGACGGGCCGAGCCCACTTTTATGCCGCGGCTGCCGAGGCCATGCGCCGGATTCTGGTGGAGCACGCCCGAGCCCGAGCCCGG
>JBQTIJ010000379.1:0-2946 GCA_052388255.1 Phycisphaerales bacterium | reverse complement strand
GATGCTCCAGCCGGGTTCGTCAACGGCGCAGCCCGAGACCTCCGGCTTGCCTCCGGTTCGCCCTGCGTCGACTCAGGGTCCAACGCGTTCGTCGGGAGCAACTTCGCCGATGCCGCTGGCAACCGCCGCGTGTTCGATGGAGACGGGAACCTCACCGCCACGGTGGACATGGGGGCATACGAACGGGACGCGACGCCCTACACCCCGCGTCTGTATGTGCGGGCGGGCGCTGGGCCCGGTGGCCAGGGTGGAACGTGGGCGACGGCATACTCGTCGCTGCAATCGGCCCTCTCCTTCGCGGCGGAGACCTACGCGGGGGTGACTGAAATCTGGGTGGGCGAGGGGACGTACAAGCCGGCCGGGCCCGGCGGCTCGCGCGATGCGCGCTTCACGCTCCTCAACAACTGCGCAGTCCACGGCGGGTTTGCGGGGACGGAGGTCTTCCTCTCCGAGCGCAACCCGGCGGCCCACGTGAGCACACTCTCGGGGGACCTGAACGGTGACGACTTCGGCGAACTGAACCTCTCGGACAACTCACGCACCATCGTGTCGGCCCCGGTCAACCCCAACCGAACATGTGTGATCAGCGGCTTCACGCTGACGGCGGCGAACAACACCATCGGGAGCGGCGGGGCGCTGGTCGCTGGCGGCTCGACCGGCATCACCGTGCGCGATTGCGTCTTCCGGGGCAACCGGGCGTTCAGCGGCGCAGCGATGGCGCTCACCTCAATCCAGATTCCCGGGGCCTTGATCGAAAGGTGTACGTTCGAAGCGAACGTGGTCATTGCTGCGGGAAACGGAGGGTGCGGCGGGGCGCAAGTGAACGCGGGACGAGCCACGTTCACCGACTGCGTCTTCCGCGAAAACCTCGGCCTTCCGCGCGTCAGCGGCGCACCATCCGGCGGCGGTGCGATCGTCTTCAACGGCGCTGAGGCGACCTTCGAGCGCTGCACCTTCGTACGCAACACGGGCGAGCGCGGCTCAGGCGTCGCGGTGAGCGGGCTCTCCACGGGGACATTCCTGCACTGCCAGTTCCTCGGGAACGTCAACTCCGCCGCGGGCGCGCTCTGGTGCGGCGACCAGACCCGCCTCACCGTCGTCGGGTCGCTCTTTGCTGCCAACCGCGCCGGCACTGGCAGCGGCGCGATCGTGAGCACCAATGCGGGCTCGACGGTCAGCATGCAGTCGTTCGCCCTCGTGACCAACTGCACGATCTCGGGCAATCACTCGAACGGCACCGCCGGAACCCCGGGGGCGGCGGCGGTGACGCTCGGGAATGAGAACGGCCACTTCTCGACATTCTCAAACACGATCATCTTCGGTAACACTTCCACCAACGCCAGTGGCCTCGGGGCGCAAGTGGCGGCCTCCGGCGCTGCGCCGACGCTGAACTACACCACCGTTGAAGGGCATGACGGCATCTTCGGCGGCGGAACAGGCAACAGCGCGGTAAGCCCAATGTTCCTTCGGGCCGTTTCGGCCGGCAACGACATGGTCTTCGGCACAAACGACGACGACTACGGCGACTTGCGCCTTGGCGCCGGCTCCGCGGCGATCGATTCAGGCAACTCGAACGCCCTTCCGGCGGATACGACCGATGCCGATCGCGACGGGAACACGGGCGAACTCCTGCCCGTCGATCTGCTCGGGCTTCAGCGCCTGGTGGACGACCCGGCGACCGTGAACACCGGCCCGGGGGGCGGACCGCATGTCGATCGCGGCGTGTACGAAGTGCAGGTCAACTGCGTCGCCTGCCCCGGCGTGCGCGAGTGGCGGAACCCGGCGGGTGGCGCGTTTGACGCGGTCGCCAACTGGTTCCCAAGCGTGCCGAACGCGACCCATGACACGCTCTACAACCTGAGCGGGGCGTACACGGTGACCCTCTCCGCTCCGGCCGGGACAACCGTGTCCAACCGCTCCGCACGGATCGAGAGCGGCGACGTGACGCTGAACCCCGGTGCCGCGACGCTCGCACTCTCAACGCTTTCTGAACCATCGCTGGTGGTGGCCGGTGGTGCGGGCTCAGACGCGGCTCTGACCATCACGGGCGGCCGTGTGACTGCAGGGAGCGTGACCATCGCGCGGGGTGACGGCTCAACGGGCGAACTGAACGTGACCGGGCCATCGGCCCGGCTGGTGGTCGCGCCGCTTGATCTCTATGTGGGCTTCGGCGGCGCAGGCACAATGAACATCACGGGCGGGGCCCAGGTCACCTCGCGCATCGCGGCCGTGGCGACCCTCCCGGGCTCGAGCGGCAGCGTGCTTGTCGATGGGCCGGGCTCGCGCTGGTCGATCCCCTTCTATCTGACGGTTGACAACGGAACGGTGACGGTGCGGAACGGGGCCACGCTGCAGGCCGGGTTCGGGATCTTCCTGCTCCAGAATGCTGTCCTCTCCGGCGATGGGACCATCCTCGGCGATGTCGTGAACTTCGGCGAGATCGAGCCGGGCAACTCCCCGGGCACGCTCACCATCACCGGCTCGTACACGCAGGTCGGCGAGATCCCCGACCTCGGCTCCTCCTCCGGCACCCTCACTATGGAAGTCGGCGGGACTAACCCCGGCCAGTTCGATCGCCTCATTGTGCAAGGACCCGTCCAACTTGGCGGCGGGCTCGTGGTCAAGACGGTCGCCGGTGCCTTCCCGCAGCCCCCTGAGGGTGGCCTCTCCCTCCCCATCATCGATGCCCTCGGCGGCATCGCCACCAGCGAGACTACCGGCCTCCCTGCCGATCGCTTTGATGTCGCCTTCTTCCCGCGCGTCCCCGGCGCAGGTGGCGGCGCCAGTGACAAGTTCCTCAAACTCGAACGGCCCGAAGGTGGCGGCGCGGCTTTCTTCAACCTCACCACCGGTTCCCTCGGCGCACCCATCACCATCAACGGCCCCGCCAACACCAGCGCCAGCAGCACACCCTCCGCCGTGGTCCCCGCTGACCTTGACGGCGAC
>JBQTIJ010000378.1:0-2360 GCA_052388255.1 Phycisphaerales bacterium | reverse complement strand
CCACTTGCGTTGAGCGGCCCGAGACGGTTCGATTGGATTCCGCCGACCCGGACATCGCCCTTCCAGAAGCGCCAACCGAAGGGGCTTATGCCGCGGGGATGAGGAGTCCCATGGTGGTCCCCTGCCCGATGGTGGAACGGACATACAGCACGCCCCCGGTCTCGTCAATGAGGCGAGAGCAGATAGCCAAACCAAGACCGAACCCACTTCCGGCCGCACCGGTGGCGTTGTGGCTTACGTGCGGGGCGAAGATGGTGGCGAGTCGGTCGCGTGCGATGCCGCACCCTGAATCCTCGATCGTAATGTGACAGAGGACCCCGGCGGGGATGGGGCGGGATTCGCAGATCAATGCGTCGGCCGGGATGCTGAAGGGGGAGGCGTGGGCAGAGCCATCGGGGAGGGACGCAGCGCGAGGAGCGGTTGACACGACGTTGCCCTGGTTCTGCGCACCATGGCCCCCCACGATCACGAGTTGACCGTTCACGGTGAGCGACCCGGCCCGCTGGCCGTTCATGGCGCGGCGAGCGTTCAGGATGAGGTTTAGGAGAACCTGCTGGAGTGCCACGGGGCGCATGGCCGTTCGGAGCGGACCGGTTGCCGGGTGCTCGATCGCGATGTCGAGGGCGATGCCATCCTTGACGGGATCGCGGGCGAGACAAGAGAGCGCACCACGGACAGCCGCGGCGACATCGGCGGATGCAGAGGATGTGCCACGTGGCACATCGAAGTCATCGCGGCTGAAGCCAAGGATGGCGCTGGCGATCTCGGCGGCTCGCTGGGAACCGGCGGCGGCACGCTCAAGGGCCTTGGTCGCGAGGGCCTGGTCGCCCGGGTTCTCGAGGGCGAGCTGGGCGTAGGTCATGACCGGGGTGAGGAGATTGTTGAACTCATGCGCGATCAGCCCGGCAATGGTGCCAAGGGCGGCCAGACGCTGGGTATGCTGGAGTTGCCGCTCAAGGTCGGCGAGTCTGTTGATGGGATCGGCAGCGGCAGGCACGTTCGATCCGTCCGCCGCGCTCCCGGTGGCGGCAGAGGTGGCGCTTGATGGGTCCTGGTCTCGCACCTCCGGCATGGCGGGGAGATCGACCGTGGGCATGTGCCACGTGGCACATGGCGGTGAGCAACCCAGTCCGGGGGTACCGGTCAGACGACCTGTGGCGAATAGACCACCCCGGCCGGTGGGTTGCCGGACCGGTCGAACATGGCGAGGTAGTCGAGCGTTGGCTGGGGTCGGAGGTCGGCTGTGGCGATTTCTCGAAGGGCGATCCACTCGAAACGGATGTGCGGTTCGGTGGAGGGGATCTCGGGAAGCGTGGCGAGGGTCAGCGAGTCTGCCGAAGCACCTGCACCGGAGGCGGCGCGAGACGCGGAGCGGCGTCGGGGTAGGGGCTTCTTTGGCGCCTGGGAAAGGGCCATTTCGAAGGTCAGGTTGACCTCATGGTGGGGGCGCTTTCGAGTGGCGAACATGAACTCCGCCACGTGGAGAAGCCGCCCAACGTTGACCGTTTGCCCTGTTTCCTCGATCATTTCGCGGGCGAGTGCATCGGTCGCGGGCTCACCGAACTCGACGTGGCCACCGGGGAGGTAACAATGGCCTGGGTGGCCCTTGGCCTTGATGGCGCGACAGACGAGGATGTGGCCAGCGCGGATCAGCAGGCCGCGGGCGATCAACTCGATGGGGTGTTTCCCGCGCATTCGATTGTGGGGGAGGATCGGTTCGACTGCCGATTCGAGTGTGCCACGTGGCACATGGTCATGACTTGACAGTCTGAACCAGACCTGCCAGAATCTGACAATCTACCCATAGTAGGTGCGAAGTTCAAGGACACCATTGGTTGAGCAGTGCTTCGGGAACAATGTTTGCGGGATGTTCGGTATCATGAGCGACACCATCAATACCAAGCCAAAGAAACTCGGGCGCGGGCTCGCCAGTCTCATCGGGATGCCGATCACGCTCCCGGATTCAGTCCTCCGGGGTGAAGCCGCGGCGGTGGGGGGGGAGGGTGGAAGTGTCGCGGCTGGAATCCCCGCAGGCGATGGCCATGACGCGGGTGGCGGGCCGAGCCAGGGGGAGAACGAAGGGAAGAACGAGGGCGACACCGGGGCGACGCTTGGCGGGCGGCGCTTGGTGTTTGCCAAGGTGGACGAGGTGGTGCCGAGCCCCTTCCAGCCGCGGCGGAACTTTGATGAGGGCTCGCTCTCGGCTCTGGCGGAATCGATCCGTTCCGCGGGGGTGATGCAGCCGGTGCTGGTCCGGCGCGTGGGGGTGACTTCCGCGTTGGTCGCGGGCGAACGGCGCTGGCGGGCGGCGCGAACGGCGGGGCTCTTTGAGATCCCTGCCGTGGTGGTGAACATCACGG
>JBQTIJ010000377.1:0-2786 GCA_052388255.1 Phycisphaerales bacterium | reverse complement strand
GCAGCATCGTGCTGATGGTCAGGGTGCAGAGCGCAAGCCCGATCCGGGCCCGATCATGCCGGAGGAGCCCCAGGAACGCGCGCAGCAGCGTCGCCGCGGAACGGTGGGCCCGGCGCTTGCCGGAGGGCCCGGGGTCCTGCGTCCAGTCGCGCCGCGGCGCTGGCTCCGCAGTGCGAGGCGCGTCCACTGGCGCGGCCCCGGTGGCCGGAGGAGCGCTGCGGCCGTGCGTCTCCTTGAAACGGGCGGCGAAGGCGCGGTAGCGGGATTTGCTGGAACGCCCTGAGCCAGGCATGGGTAGAAAAGGGGGCGGATCGGCAACACTTTGAGTCGAAGAACGCGAGCGAAGGGACTCGAACCCCCAACCCTCTGGTCCGAAGCCAGATGCTCTATCCAATTGAGCTACGCTCGCAGGCGGGGCAGAATAGGACGGCTGGCCTTCACACGAAGACGCCCATGACCGCCAACAGCATCGTGCCCATCCTCATCGGTGCCGGGCTGACCAGTGGGATCACCCTCTGCTGGCTGGTCCCCGCGCTGCGGATGCTTCGGCGGCGGCAGGGGTCCAGCGGAGAGCACCGCGTGCATGACCGGGTTCTGCTCGCGGCCGTGCTGGCGTATCCGGTTGCGGTCTGGGTGTGCAACTGGGTCATCCATGACCTCGTGCCGTGGCGCTGGTGGGTGCACCTGCCGGACGAGGCCCGGCCTTGGGCGGTTTTTGGTGCCCTTCCCGCGGGGGCATTTGCATTGCTGCTTCGACGGGTGCTCGGTCGTTGGCGTCCGGCACTGGTCGCGCTTGCCGCGGGGACCATCGCGCCCGCGGGGGCACTGGTCTTTGAGCACGGAACGCACGGCTGGTGGTACATTCGCTCGGAAGGCCTCGCCCAGCTCCTGACGGTGCTGCATTTCGCGGGGCTCTGGCACCTGATCGCGGGCGGTGGTTTGTTGCTGTGGGCGGCCCGCTCGCGCTGGTCGCGAACGGGCATCTGCGACCAATGTGGCTATGTGCTCTCTGGGCTGGCACCCGGCTCGGCGTGCCCGGAGTGCGGCAGTCGTGCAGGTGCGTCAACCGCGCCGGCCGGGCCCTGAACACCGCGCAAGGCAGGCCACCGGATCAGTTCTTGTCGTCGTCAAACGGGGCGTCTTCGGCCTCGTCTTCATCGCTTGTCTCGCTGGCGAGTTCGCCGAGATCGCCGTCACCGTCGATCTCGGCCTTCTCACTCCCGGGCACAGCACCGGCCTTGCCGGCGATGGCGCCGCCCGAGGCACCGAAGAGCGGCGAGTCGCCTTTGGCCGCGGCTTCTTTGTCGGCCTGGGCCTGCTCCTTCATGGCCTCCCACTCGGCGGGGGTGATCAGCACGATGCGGGCCTTGGTGCCGTTGTGCTGGCCGAGGATGCCGCACTGGCCCATGGCCTCGACCAGTTTGCTGGCGCGCGTGAAGCCGATGGCGAAGCGGCGCTGCAGGAGCGTGACCGAACCCTCGCCATGCTCCATGACATGCTCGACGGCTTTCTCGAAGAGTTCGTCGTTCTGCGCAACGGCGACGCCGGCAAGGAGGCCGCTGTCGGCGTCGTCACCATCGGGGAGCGCGCCGGCGGCGGAGCCGGTCTTGATCTGCATGAGCGACCGCTCGAAGGTTGGCGCGGCGACCTCCTTGAGGAACCGGACAACCTTGCGGATCTCCTTGTCGTCAACGAGCGTGCCCTGAGCGCGGCTGAGTTTGCTCGAGCGGGGGGAGAGGAAGAGCATGTCGCCCTGCCCGAGCAGGAGTTCGGCCCCTTTCTGATCCATGACGATGCGCGAGTCCATGCCGCTGGCCACCTTGAAGGCGCAGCGGGCGGGCATGTTGCTCTTGATGAGCCCGGTCACCACGTTGGCCTGCGGACGCTGGGTGGCAATGACAAGGTGAATACCGACGGCGCGGGCCTTCTGGGCGATGCGCACGATCGAGAGTTCCACTTCCTTGTTCGTCATCATCAGGTCGGCGAGCTCGTCGATGACGAAGACCATGTACGGCAGTTTCTTGGGGATGCGGGCCGCTTCGGCCTCGTCCTTTGGATTGAAGCGTTCCTTGAGCTCCTCCCAGGAGAGGTCGTTGTACCCGCCGAGGTCGCGCACGCACGCTTCCATGAGCAGTTCATACCGCTCCTCCATCTTGCGGCAGGCCCATTCGAGGATGGCCGCCGCCTTGCTCATCTCCGTCACCACCGGACACATCAGGTGCGGGATGTCCTTGAACTGGCTGAGCTCGACCATCTTCGGGTCAACCAGCACCAGCTTGAGCTCGTTGGGCTTCTTTGTGTAGAGGAAGCTCATGAGGATCGAGCTCATGCACACCGACTTGCCCGAGCCGGTGGTGCCCGCGATGAGCATGTGCGGCATGGTCGTCAGGTCCGCGATCAGCGGGTTGCCGCTGGCGTCCTTGCCGAGGAACATGGGGAGGTTCATCCCCTTGAACATCTCGCTCTTGGTCATCAGTTCCTTCAGCCGCACCTTCTCCTTGTGCAGGTTGGGGACCTCGACGCCGACGGTGTCGCGCCCGGCCATGTTGGGCACGATGCGGATGTTCACCGCCTTGAGCGCTCGTGCCAGGTCGCTCGCCAGGGCCGTGAGCGCGGCCACCTTGGTGCCGGCGGCCAGGCGCAGCTCGTACATCGTGATGACCGGCCCGCTCTCGACGCCCACGACCTCGCCGTCGATGCGGTATTCCTTCAGCGCCCGCTCGAGGTTCTCGGCCTGCTCGCGGACGTAGGCCTCCATCGTCTCGGTGTAGTCGCCCTCGGGCTCT
>JBQTIJ010000376.1:0-3252 GCA_052388255.1 Phycisphaerales bacterium | reverse complement strand
ATGAAGGAACGACCATGAACGCTGTGCGCAACACGCGGTGACGACGAAGGACGGGCTCCGGAGGGGCGTGGTCTCGGTGCTGGCGATGATGTTTCTGGTGCTGTTCGGTTCGCTGGCGCTCGCGATGGCGATCGTGAGCAAGGGGAACCTGCGCACGGCGAGCACGCAACTGCACGTGAACAAGGCGCTGTCGGCGGCGGAGACCGGGCTGGCGGTGGCGCGGGCCCGGTTGGAGGAAGCGAGCAGCCGGTTCATTGTCTCGCGCGGCGTGGTGGACGCGGCGTGGGCGCGACGGTTCTGGAGCGGGTCGCTCACCGGGGGTGACGGAACGGTGACGGTGCTGCCGGCGCCGAGCGGGTTCACGGAGACGGGGACGCCCTCGGGCCTGGCGGGCGCGCTCCTGAACGCGCACGCGGCGGACCAGAATGTGGTGCAGTACACGGGCGGGATCACGTCACCGGCGATGGGCTCGGCCCCGGCGGGGTATGACGCGGACGTCTTTTCCGGCTCGAACTGGGTGTTCACGCCGGCGGTGGGGATTGATGGGAGCGCGGTGGTGACAGACGCGACGCCGGCGGCGTTTCAGATCACGTATGCGCCGCTGAGCAACGGGACGGACGTGCGGGTGATTGTGACGGGGTTCAGTTCCGTGGGCGTCACGGGCTCGAGCTACAGCTTCAACGGGAGCGGATCAGGAGAGGAGCAGACCCGTCCGCTGACTCGGACGATGCAGCAGGACTTCCGGATCGTGAAGCAACTGAAGCAGGCGATCATCAGCCCGAGCCGGGTGCTGATCGGCAAGGGGGTGCAGATCACGGGGAACCTTGGGGCGCGGTATGACCGCACCACCTTCGACCACGGGGAGCCGGTGATCATGCGGTCGGACTTCAAGGGTCTGAACGCGACGCTCGACACGAAACTGACGGCGTTTTTGACGTCGGTGCGGAACAACGACGTTGACAACGACAACCGGCTGCGGGTGGGGCACTCGACGGAGGGCGCGGGCATCCCGAGCAACGCCACCGATTACGACGGGGATGGCCAGCCGGACAACGCCTTCGCGGACGCGACGGGTGACGGGTACGTGGACGAGTTTGACGTCTTCATGAACCACTACGACGCGAACCGCGACGGCAAGGTGGCGATGAGCAATGCCCTGCGGTCGGGGACGCCGAACCAAGGACTCTCGCCGGAGTTCACGAGCGACGACGATCTGGCGCTGCAGATCGATTCGGCGGTTCCGGACCGGAACAAGAACGGCGTCTTTGGCTTCACCGACTCGAACGGCAACGGCCGCTGGGACTCGGGGGAGACGATCCTCGATCGCGATCTTCTCAACAACACCTATCCCGACCAGGTGCTCGGGTGGCGCGACGGGGTGCTTGATCGGCGCGACAAGTACGCGAAGCTGCGCGGCCGGATGGCCTTCAAGGTTTCGCAGAGCCAGTGGACGACGGACCGGGGCGACCCGCGGAACGCGCTGCAGGGGACGATTGTCCCGCCGCGGGACCAGACGGCGCAGCGGTTTGGCGCGACGGACAACGAGCTGCCGGACATCGCGGCCTCGGCGTTTACGAGCGAGCAATCGGGGCTGGCCAATCGGGCGGACGGCGGGACGTTTGCCTCGCAGGTGGCCTCGCAACTGGGGATCTCGGCGGCGGCCCTGCCGACGTATACCGAAGCGGGAACGAATGCCTCGCTGCCACGGTACTGGCGGTCGGACCTGACGAACAGTTATGTGAAGTCGCGGACGGGGCGGGACCTGTGGGAGAAGACGCCGTTCAACTCGCCGGCGTTCTTTGACTACTACGTGCGGCCGCGGTATGAGAACATGACGTTCACGAACGTGAAGCTCCCCCGTGGGAACAACGGGCTGTTCATCAACTGCACGTTCGTGGGGGTCACGCACGTGCAGTCGTATGGTGACAACACGCACACGAACTGGTCGGCGTACGGCAAGATGGTGTGGAACAACGGTGCGGCGGCACCGGTGGCGGACACGCAGCCGCTCGACAAGAGCGACTTCCTGCGGTATACGACGGGGAACATCGCGGACGGGCCGGCGAACTATGCATCGTTCCCTGATCCGCCGGTGATCAACGGCGCGACGCAGACGGGGGCGAACCGGGACACGAAGCGGTACTCGAACAACATCCGGTTCCACGACTGTTTGTTCGTTGGCTCGGTAGTGAGCGATACCCCCTCGGTGTATACGCAGGTGCGGAACAAGCTGCAGTTCACGGGCTCCACACGGTTTGCGAGCGTTCACCCAACGGCGCCCGATGACCCGGGGCTCAACCCGCGCGAGGCGGACATGTCGGAGATCGCCAAGTCGTCGATGATGGCGCCGCAGTACTCGGTGGACATCGGGACCTTCAACAGCCCCACGGACACCTACACGGGCACGAGCGCGCCCGCGCCGCAGAACGTGAACCTTTCGGGAACGGTGATCGCGGGCGTGCTGGATGTGCGTGGGAACACGAACATCGACGGCTCGCTGGTGCTGACCTTTGCCCCGACGCCGGGCGTGGCCCCGATGATCAGCAACGGCGCGGCGGTGGGCAACCCCGCGCTGTTCAACTGCTCGCTGGGGTACCTTGGCGACGCCGAGGGTGAGGGGGAGTCGATCGACCCGGCGACGTTGCCCACGGTGGGCGGGGTGAAGGTCGTGGGCTATGACACCGACGGGGACGGGATCGCGGATGTGAACGCGGGCTCGGCCCAGCCGGCGGGTTCGACGGCGGTGCCGTTCTATGGGTATGGCCGGGTGAACCTGGTGTGGAACCCGAACCACCCGATGCCCGAGGGGTTGATGTTGCCGGTGGGGATTGTGCCGCTGGCGGGTACGTACAAGGAGGGGAAGCGATGAACGCGCAACCGGGCCGAGGTCGCCGTGGCTTTTCGCTCATCGAGATGCTGGTGGCGCTGACGATCAGCAGCACGCTGCTGGCGGCGACGCTGGTGGCGCTCGACGTGATGTTCAAGCGGTACACCGTGGTCGCCGACAGCGCAGGGACGCATGTGGTCTCGCGCATGGTCATGCACCGCATCCTGAGCATGGTACGGACGGGGCGTGAGTTTGGGCCGTATCCGGTGGATGTGCTCGACCCTTCCCAGAACCCGGGGACGTATGACCGCATGGAGTTTGTCTCGCGCGAGGACGAGGAGGCGGGGGTGCGTGAGGTCACGCGTCTGGAGAGGCGCGAGGCGGGCCGGGCGACACTGGGGAACAGCGAGCGGGTAGACCTGCGC
>JBQTIJ010000375.1:0-3034 GCA_052388255.1 Phycisphaerales bacterium | reverse complement strand
CTCGACGATGGCACAGTGGTCGCGACGCCCATCGTGGAGGTCAAAAACCTCAACTCGTTCAACGCGGTTCGTGGGGCCATCGAGTTTGAGCTGCGCGAGCAGCCCGGCCGCTGGCTCGCCGACGGCCGAACGATCGGCCCGGGCACCAAGCAGACCCGGGGGTTCGACGACGCGGAATCCTGTACTGTGCTGCAGCGCGAGAAGGAAGACGCGCACGACTACCGGTATTTTCCGGACCCCGATCTGCTGCCCGTCACGATCGCTCCCGACTGGCTGGATGAGGTCCGCTCGCGCTTGCCCGAACTCCCGCTCGCGCGCCTGCGGCGCTACCGGGCCGAGCACGGGCTCAGCGAGAAGGAAGCCGCCGCCCTCGTGGAGGAACGCCCGGACAGTGACTACTTCGAGCAAGCGGTGCAAGCCGCGGGCGCGGCAGGGGTCGCCAGCGGGCAGGCGGGCAAGGCGGTGGCGAACGTCCTGCTCCAGAGCGGCGCACGGCGGGCCAACGCCCGCGCGCAGGCCGGTGGGTCGGCCTTGATCTCCGCCCTTGGCCTCTCCGCCAAACAGGCCGGCGGGCTCGTGGCCCTGCGAGACGCGGGGGCGATCAACAACCAGGCGGTGGAGTCGCTCTTTGATGCGCTCTCGGCGGACCCCAGCGCAGACCCGCGCCGGGTCGCGGAGTCGCTCGGCTTGCTCGTGGTGCGCGATGATGCCGCCATCGACGGATGGTGCCAGAAGGCCGTGGCGGAGAATGCACAGAGCGCGGCGGATGTCCGCGGCGGGAAGGATGCCGCGCTCGGCCGATTGGTGGGTGCCGCCATGAAGCACGCCGCGGGGAAGGGCGATGCACAGACCATCCGCGCTCGATTGCTCGCCATGCTGGGGCGCGTATGAGGTGGGTGTTCGCGCTGGCGACGTTCCTTGGGGCGGCGCTGATCTTTCTGGTTGAGCCGATGCTCGGCAAGGCCCTGCTGCCCCGACTGGGCGGGGGGCCGGCGGTGTGGAACACCTGCCTGGTCTTCTTCCAAGCCGCCCTGCTCGCCGGGTACGCCGTGGCCCACCTGATCGGTCAACTGCGCTCGGTGCGGGTGCAGGCGGTGATCTTCGGGGCGATGGCGCTCGGCTCGTGGCTCCTTCGGCCCGGCAGTGGACCGTCGGCCATCGAGGCCGTGGACGCCGCCGCACCGCTGCTCAGCACTGGGCGGTTCCTGTTGCTGACGATCGGGCTGCCGTTTGTCACGCTCGCCGCAGCGGGCCCGCTGCTGCAGCGCTGGTTCACCGTGAGGACTGGCGCCAGCCCTTATGTGCTGTACGCGGTGAGCAACGCGGGGAGTCTTGTCGGCCTGCTTGCGTACCCGTTTGCCGTCGAGCGCCAACTGCGGCTGCCCGACCAGTTCGTTCTCTGGGGCGTGGCCCTCGCCGTCTTCGCCGTGGTGGCGTTGCTCGCCGGGTCCCTCGCGGGGTCCGCGTTTCAAGGACCGCAGACCGAGCCCCCGGTGCAGACGAAAGCGTCTTGGGGAACCCGATTCCGCTGGCTCGCGCTGAGCGCGGTCCCATCAAGCATGCTCATGGGGACCACGACGCACCTTTCGAGCGATGTGGCTTCGATGCCGCTGCTGTGGATGCCTCCCCTCGCAATCTACCTCGTCACGTTCATGGTGGCGTTTGCCGAACGGGGCGGGTGGCTCGTCATTATCGCGCGGTGGGGACTGCCCGTGATGGCTATCGGTGCCGGAGCGCTCGCCATCTCTGACCTGCGCTCGCCCCTGTGGGCCATCGTGGCCCTTCACCTCGCGCTGCTGCTCGTCGCAGGCACGGCCTGCCACGGCCTGCTTTACTCCGCCCGGCCAAAGGCCACCGGCGGGACGGACCTCACGGGGTTTTATCTCACCATCGCCCTTGGGGGCGTCATCGGCGGATGCTGGAACGCCCTCGCGGCGCCCCTCATCTTCACCGATGTGGTCGAGTATCCCCTCGCGATCGTGGCGGCCCTCGCCCTCGCCGGCCCGCGAACGCCCTGGCCGCTGCCCCGGCTAGCGCGCATCGGGCTCGACGCCTTCCCCGCACTCGGCGCAGTCGCCGTGCTGATGCTGAGCGAGCGGCTCTTCGACGGCGGTTGGGCTGGCGATGGGCACACCCGCTTTCTGGTCGTCGCGATCGTCCCGGCGGCGATCGGGCTGCTCACCTGCTGGGTGCGATTCGGCACGCTGCTGCTGGTCATCACGCTGCTTGGCTGGCGGGTGGTGATGCCTGCGGCCGGGCCCGGAGTGGGCTTGATCCATGCCGAAAGGTCGTTCTTCGGCATCCACCGCGTCTTCGAGTCGGGCTCGGGTGAGACGGCGGCACGCGAGCTCTGGCACGGGCGGATTGTCCACGGGATGCAGTTCATCCATCCGCCCCTGAATGCGATACCCACTTCGTACTACCTGCGCGGCGGGCCGATCAGCGACGTCTTTGTCACGATGTATGAGCGCGACGGGGCGGAGGGCCCGGCGCCGCTGCGGCGGGCCGGGTTCATCGGGCTCGGAAGCGGGACACTCTGCTCCTTCACGAGGTCTTCCGTCGCGGTCGATTTCTACGAGATCGACCCGGCCGTCGTCCGGATCGCGCAGGACCCCGCGCTCTTCACCTATGTCGAGCGCTCGCGGGCCAAGCCCGCGTTCATCATCGGCGATGCCCGGGTGCGGCTCGCCGAGCGGGCCCGCGCAACGCCCCCCGTCGAGCCCTATGGGCTTCTGCTCGTGGATGCCTTCAGCGGCGACTCCATCCCGGTTCACCTGCTCACGAAAGAGGCGTTTGAGCTCTATCTCCATCACCTTGCCGACGATGGCCTGCTCGCGGTGCACATCTCCAACAAGTACCTCGATCTTGAGCCCGTGATCGCCGCGGCGGCCGAGTCACTCGGACTCGTGGCGCATGTGCGGAATGACACGGAGATCTCGGCGGTGCAGTTACGGCTGGGAAAGGCGACGTCCAAGGTGGCGGTACTGGCCCGTGATGCGCGGGCTCTCGGAACGCTCACAGAGCGCGAGGGGTG
>JBQTIJ010000374.1:0-20086 GCA_052388255.1 Phycisphaerales bacterium | reverse complement strand
GCACAACGCGGGGCGTCGCCGGCTGCGTGTCAACGACAATCAACACCTGATTCGGTGCGGTGCCGCTCAACTTGGCGGTGAATCTCGGCACACAACCTCCCTTGCCACTCAGTCAGTCTACCTCGTGGCGTTCCTTCTGCCAGCGGATTCCTCAGCGGCCCGTCGAGAAGTCCCACTCTGCCTCCTTGTCGCGGCGGAGGGGGGTGCCCAAGACCTGAGCCCGCACAAGTTCCATGGGGATCGATCCGCAGCGAAGCACGGCGTCGTTGAAGTCCCTTTCGGCCATGCCGCGGACCTTGGCTTCTGTGTGCATGGCGCGGAGTTGCTTGCCGCCGATCATGTAGCCGCACTGGTAGAGGGGGGAGTAGTCGCCGCCGATGTAGCGGCGGACTTCGGCGGTGGCGTTGGCCCGTTCATGGCCCACGCGGTCTACAAGGAAATCGACCATCTCGGCGGGGGTCATCTCGCCAAGGTGGAACTTGAGCGAGACGATGATGCGGGCGCAGCGGTGCATGCGCCAGAAGAGCATGCCGACTCGCTCCTCGGGGGTGCGGGCCCAGCCGAGGTCCCAGAGTTTCATCTCCCAGTAGAGGGCCCAACCTTCGACAAAGAAGGGCGTCGAGAAGAGCCGGCGATAGGGGCGTTCGCGGTCGGCGACGAAGAGTTGCAGGTGGTGGCCGGGGATCAGTTCGTGCGGGGTGACGATGCGGGTGAAGTGGCGGTTGTTGCCGCGGAGGGCCATGAGTTTGTCGGCATGGCTCATGTCGCTGGTGGGGCTGGCGACGAGGATGGACTGCTCGTTGTACGCGGCGAAGGGGAGGGTGCGCTGGGCTTCAGGAGAGAGCATGCGGAGCCGCCAGAACTCCTCGCACATGGGGGGGATGGTGACGAGGTTGTTGTCCTTCATGAAGGCGATGGCCTCACGGGCCACGGTGGTGATGTAGGTCGTCTGCTCGCCGGGGGGCATGGCGTCGCCCTTGACGCGTTCGATCGCGCTCTTCCAGTCGTCGCCCATGCCCATGGCATCGGCGGCGCTGCGCATCTGGGCCTCGCACCATGCGAACTCGGCGTTGCCGATCTCGATCAGGGTCTCCGGGGAGAGACCGATGAACTCGTTCTTCAGGTCCGCAAGAAGCGTCTCGCGGCCGATGGGATCACCGATCAGCGGGTCCTCGGGCTTGCCGCGCACGCCGGCGACCTCCTCGCGGATGAACTTGGCGAGCTCGCTGATGGCGCGGGCGGCTTCTTCATGGGGTTTGCGGCACCACCAGGTGAAGTTGGGCTGAAAGCCGTCGTGATATTCGAACCAGGTGCGGAGCGAGCCGTTGAAGGTGTCGAGGGCTCGGCTGGCGCGGAGCGCCACTGTGGGCGAGAGGGTGATGGCGTCGGGGGCGGGGGGCTTGCTCTGGCGGGCGGCCTCGCGTCCGGCGTCGATGCCTTCGCGGGCGGCTTTGATCAGGGAAGGGATGCGCGCGAGTTGCTCAGCCGCGGTGCGCGGGTCGCACGTTTCCATGCGCCAGCGGGCTTCCTCAAGGGGGATAATGATGGAGCGCACGGTGAGAACGCGGTCCATCTCGGCGAGTTGGCGCTCGGCAAGGTCGTTGTATGCGGACTTTGAGCGCAGGTGGTTCCGAAGCAGGAGGTAATCGACTTTCCCCTCCTGCGACAGGGCATCGAACGCGAGTGTCTCCAGCCCTTTGAGGCGCGCGGAGAGGAAGGCGCGAGCGTTCGCGATCTTTCCGTCTGACCAGCGCATGGTGTTGAAGTTGTTGAAGGACTCAGCATCCTCGCGGAAGAGCGTGATGGCGCTTGCGAGGTCCGGCCCGGGTGCCTGGGCCGGGTCGGTCCTGGGGGCAGCGCTTGCGAGGCCTGCGAGCGTGGCGGCGGTCAGAAGCGCGGCGGCAAAGCGGGTCATGATGACGATGGTACCGCCGCGTTGCGCGGTCGCCGGGTGGTGCTTGCGAAGAGGCCGCCGCCGCCGGTCATGGACCGCTCGTGGTCAAGGAGCCACTGTTTGCGCCAGAGGCCGCCGCCGTATCCGGTGAGCGTGCCGTCAGCGCCGATGACCCGGTGACAGGGGATCAGGATGGCGAGGCGATTGTCGCCGTTGGCCCGGGCAACTGCGCGGGTGGCGGTGGGGCGGCCGATGGCGCGGGCGATATCGGCGTAGGACCGCGTGACGCCGGGGGGGATTGCCCGGAGGGCCTCCCAGACGCGCGATTGGAAGGGTGTTCCCGGGGAGATCAGGGGAACGGTGAAGCGTGGGGAGTCGCCCGCGAAGTACGCGCTGAGTTCTGCCTTCAGCCGGTCAAGGAGCGGGTGCTTTCCCGGGACGATGGGCCGGGCAAGGCGAGCGCGAAGGACGCGGACCTGGGTCTCGATAGCGCGACGGTCCATGAACTCGAGCAGGCAGACTCCGTCATCGACCGCAGCCGCGAGGAGCGGGCCGAGGGGCGACTCGATCCACTCGACCACTGCCGGGGCGAGCCCCGCGCCATGCCGCGCTGCCCCTGGTGGCGCGCCGAAGAGTTCGCGGAATGCTTCGGCGAAACCGCTCTCAGAGGTATAGCCGGCGGCGGCTGCGGCACGGGCGGGGGAGAACCCGCGGCGGATGGCGGCGAGGGAACCGCCGACGCGTTTGGCGCGGCAGAAGGCCTGGAAGGTGACGCCGAAGCGGCGCTTGAACGCGCGCGAGGCCCGGGCGGGATCGACGCCGCGGGCGCGGAGATCGTGGCTTGTGAGCCGGGCCCGTGGATCGGTCTCCACGGTCGCGATCAGGTCCGTCATCCACGGCGGATCGTCGCCCGGGCCGTGCAGGGGGCGGCAGCGTTTGCAGGCGCGGTACCCCGCCTGCATCGCCTCGGTGGCGGTGGCGAAGAACTCGATGTTCTCGCGCCGTGGTGTTCGAGCCGCGCACCCGGGGCGGCAGAAGACACCGGTGGTGCGCACGCCGAGCATGAAGACGCCGTCAAACGAGGTATCGCGGGCCGCGACGGCGGCGAACATTTCATCGGGCGATGGGAGCCGCAGAGAGTTCATTGCCAGATGGTGAGCCGGGGGGTGAGCGACCTCCACCGATGATTGGACGTCAAACTCGGGGGGTGTGGGCGGGCAGTTGGCGCGGGCGATGGGCGCGGCCAAAAGCGCACCGACCCCGATGGCGGTGCCATCGGGGTCGGTGGTTGCATCGAAGGTGTCAACGAATCCGGGCGGCCAGAGTCAGTTGCTGGGGCGGAGCATCTCGATCGACTTCTTGGGGTTGATCACGAAGCGGCCCTCGTATCCCTCCATGGGCTCGGCCCCTTTGGTTACGAGGTCGATGATCTCGCTGGTCGTGAGTTTCGGGTTCAGGGCCACGAGTTTGGCCACAAGGTTCGTCATGTTGGGTGCGGCCATGCTGGTGCCGCTGAACTTCATCTGCTGGCCGCCGGGGATGTAGGAGTTCACCTCAAACCCGTTGGCGTAGAGCTTGACGTTCTTGCCGAAGGTGGTGAAGCCGGTGGGCTTGCCCGCGGCATCGACGGCCCCGACGGTGATCATGTTGGGGACATTCAGCCCGGAGGGGATGAGTTCGCTGAACTGGTTGTCGTTGTTGCTGTTACCCGCGGCGGCGACAAAGAGGATCTCGGGTGCGCTCTTCATGGCCTCTTCGAGTGCATCACGCTCGATCTTGAAGAGTTCGCGGGCGAGACTGGCGCGCTCTTCGGGTGACTTGCCGACGTTCTTGGCCTCGAGTGCGCCCTCGATATCGGCTTTGCTGCCGCCCCAGCTCATGTTGCACACGCGCGCGCCGGCGGCGCGCATGTACGCGATGCAGGACCGGGCGGCGGCGGCGGTGCGCTGGGCACCCTCGACGGTGGGTGTGAGGGTGGGGATGGAGCGGAAGTCGAAGGTGATCCGCACGGGGAGGAGACGGACGAAGGGGTTGCCTTCGGCGGCGATACCCGCGACGTGGGTACCGTGGCTGTAGTTGCCGAAGAGGCCGAGGTCTTCCTGAAAGGCGTTGACTTCGTCGGCCTTCAGGCCGCGGATGTAGGCCTTGATGGCACTGGCCTCGGGGCTGTCGATGTTGGCCTGAACATCCATCATGCCCTTCATGTGGCTGGTGACGAGCTTGGGGTCGGCCTTCATCTCGCTGAGCGGGTGGAGGAGTTCGGGGGTGGGGCGGGCCTCAAGGTCGTAGGCGATGCCGTTGACATCATCGGCGAACCCGTTGCCGTCGTCGTCCTTGGAGTTGCCGGCGATCTCCTTGGGGTTCACGAAGAGGCGGTTGGGGAAGAGGGCGACATCGGTCCCCGAGTCCCAGACGACGGCCACAACGGGTGTGCCGGCGTCCTTCTCGCTGAGGGTGACGAGGCGCTCGGACCAGACGTCCTTCATGACGGTCTTGTGGCTGTCGATGATCTGGCCGTAGACCTTGCCGATGGCGGGCTGGAGGCCGAGCATGACGTCGAGGGTCATGCGGGCCCCGACAAGGCCGCGGGCGATGTCGGAGGAGATCACGCCCTTGCTGGCCTCAACGATCGGATCGAGTTGGCCCTTGATGCCGCCGAGGATCAGTTCAGGGGAGGCGAGTTCGCTGCGACCCTTGGCGGAGATGACCTCTTCGCGGACGACATCCCACGGGAGGGCGCTGACGCGCTTGTAAAGGTCCTCGTCAAAGATCTTGGCCTGCTTGGCCTTGTCGCCACCCGAGTCCTTGACGCTCTTGACATAGGCCCCGAGCACCTGGCCGGTCATCAGTTTGCGTGCTTCCTTGCCCTCAAGGGCGCGGATGCGCTCGGCGAAGCCGAGGGCGTCGTCCAGTCGGCCATCGAGCACGGAGGCCTGCATGAGCATGGAGTAGTAGCCCTGCAGGGTGGTCGGATCGGTGATGTCGTACCTGGCAAGGGCGGACTCGATGTCGGCCTTGACCTTGGTGACAAACGCCTTGAAGGGGGCGTCGCTGACGAGGAACTCGGAGACCCGCCCTTCGATGGTGTACTCATGACGCGGGAGGTCATCGGCGGTTTTGACGGGGAGTTTCCCGGCTGGGGGCTGCGCGGCGGCGGGGAGGGCGGCGGCGGTGCCGCAGAGCAGGGTGAGCGCGAGGACGGCGGAACGGGTCAGGATCACAACAGACTCCTCAAGAAGGGGGCATGACGCGAACTCGGGAGTGTAGGGTTTCTGCCCCCGGAGCCGCGCGGTGGTTCGGCCGGGTGGGAGCCAAGAATGGTCGTGCGTCCGCCGGTTTTTCAGGGAGAATCGCCATGTCTTTTCGCGTGTGTGCCCCCCTTGTGGTCGTGGTGCTGGTCGTGCTGACGGGTGTGCTTTCGGTCCGCGCTGGTCAAGCAGGGGGCCAGCCGGGGAGCGCGCCGCCGACTTCGCCGATCACTGTCCCCGGCGTGCCCGCCTCAAAGCCGGTGAAGCCGATCAACACGCTCTGCCCGATCATGGGCGAGGAGGTCGATGAGGGCACCCCGACGGTGAAGTACAAGGGGCATGTCATCGGTTTTTGCTGCCCTGGGTGCGATGCCAAGTGGGGTTCGTGGACTGACGCGCAGCGCGATGCCTTTGTCGCCAAGTGCCAGGTCAAGCCCGCACCGCCGAGCGGCGAGGGCGTGGCCGCGGCTGTGGTGGCGGCGATCGGGAGTGCGGATTCCAAGGCCCTTGATGGCCTGATCGACCAGCACGCGACCATCACCATCGACAGCAGCGATCAGGGGCGGTGGTCGGCTTTTCGTTCTACCGGACTCGGGGCCTTCAACGGGCCTCTTGCGGTGCTGACTCTGAAAGTGGAACGTGCAGAGTCCATCCAGCTTGCGGGAGCCGGTGCGGGTGAGGTGGTTCGGGTCTTTGGCATCTGCCAAGCGGGGCCGCGGACGGTGTCGCGGTTTGCCATGACGCTGGTGGTGACGGGGGCGGAGAAGAAGGTCGCGCACCTGCACTGGGTGCGCACGAGCGAGACGGCACCGGCGGGGCCTGGTCAGCCCATGAGGTGAAGGCCGCTGTTGCGGCGGGCGAGGCCGTGGACCTCGAGCAATCGGTCCGCGGCGGCGCGGGCTGCGGCGAAGACGGGCACGGGGTCTCCGGCGGCCATTGCCGTGGCCATGGCGCCGCGGCGCATCATCGAGAGTTCGTGTGCCAGAGACTCCGGGTCTGGCGCGCCGCCACGGATGCAGAGTTCGAGGATCAGGCCGAGTACGGCGTCGTGCTCCTCCTTGATGGCATTGCGGATGGGGGCTGGATCAAGGGGGAACTCCGCCGCGGCGGCGATGAAGGGGCAACTCGTCCAGCCGTGTTCTTCGGCAGAGTCGATCATGGCGCCGAAGATCGCGAGGATGCGTCCGCGCGGGTCGGCGGCGCGGTCCTGGAGTTCGCGTCGGAGCCAGGCCATCTGTTCCTCGAGGCGCATGCGAAGCACGGCGATGATGACGGCGTCCTTGCTCCCGAAGTAGGTGTACAGGGTGCGCTTGGCGACGCCGGAGCGCTGAACGATGAGGTCTACGCCGGTGGCGTTGTAGCCGCGGGTCTCAAAGAGGACCGCGGCGGTCTTTAGGATGTGGTCACGGAGAACGGGTTTCATGGCGGCTGGGGACGGCCGATCTATAGGAGTGGCCACGGGGCGGAGTGGAGATGTTGGGCCACCGGGGGAGGAGGCAACCGCTTTCATGGCCGAAGTGACAAGAGGGGAAACCCGGAAGTCGGGGGTAGGGAGGGGGCGCGGGGTTGGGGGGGTCGGAGTGGGGGCACTTTCCTACGATTGGGGCATGGCCGTTTCGAGCACTGTTCGTCAGCCCGTTCGAGTTGATATTCCCACGAAAACAACCATGCGCGCACTCCACAAGCATCACGCCGGACCGGAACTGCAACTAACGGAGAAGGCGGTTCCCACACCCGGGCCGCGGGATGTGCTGATCCGGGTGAAGAAGGCGGGGATCTGCGGGACGGACCGGCACATATGGGAGTGGGACGCGTGGGCGGCGAGCCGGATCCCGGTGGGGATCACAACCGGGCATGAGTTTGTGGGGATCATCGAGCGCGTGGGGGCGGCGGTGACGCGGTTTGAGGTCGGTCAGCGGGTGAGCGCGGAGGGGCACATCAGCCCCGGCACGGGCTACAACGCCCGGACGGGCAACGCGCACATTGCTGAGGCGATGCAGATTCTCGGGGTAGATCGGGACGGGTGCTTCGCTGAGTATGTCTGCGTTCCTGAGGACAACGTGTGGCCCGTGCACGCGGACATTCCGGACAAGGTCGCGGCGGTGCTTGACCCGCTGGGGAACGCGGTTCATACGGTGATGGCGGCGAACGTGAGCGCGAAGACGGTGCTGATCACGGGCGTGGGGATCATCGGCCTGATGGCGGTGACAGTGGCCAAAGCGGCGGGGGCGAGCCGGATCTTTGTGACCGATGTGGATGCGCGGCGGCTGGCGCTCGCCAAGAAACTGGGCGCCACCGAGGCGTACAACGTGTATGTGCCTCCGCCGCCGCGTGAGCCGATGGGCAAGGCGGCCCCGGCCGGGGGCGCGGCGAACGCGCCGGAGTGGATCAAGGACCTGCGCCGGCAGACGCGCGGGGAGGGGCCGGATGTGCTGCTGGAAATGTCCGGGCACCCCACGGGGATCGACGCCGGGTTCACAGCGCTGCGCATGGGCGGAACGGCCGCGCTGCTGGGGATTCCGAGCATGCCGTTCACGTTTGACCTGACGAACCACATTGTCTTCAAGGCGGCGACGGTGCTCGGGATCAACGGGCGGAAGATGTTTGAGACGTGGTATCAGATGGAGTCGCTGCTGCTTTCGGGCCGGCTCCAGCTTGATGAGATCATCACGCACGAGATCGCGCTCGCGGACTTTGCCAAGGGGTTCCGGCTGATGCAGAGCGGCGAAGGGATCAAGGTGGTGATGAACGTGGAGTGAGGTTCCGCTCCTACGCTCGCATCCTCACTCGTGTACCACGCGCTCCTCACACGCACGTACCTGACCACGAAGGTCATCCCCCTCCTCGCGACGCTCGCGGTGATGTTCTGCACCTCCATGGTGCTCATCACGTGGTCGGTGATGGGTGGGTTTCTGACCATGCTCCTTTCGAAGGGGCAGACGCTCATCGGCGATGTTTCGATCCACTGGCCGAACGCGGGGTTCGCGTACTACGACGACCTGGTGTCGCGCCTGGAGAAGGAGACGGCGGTGGTGGGCGCGGCGACGGCCATGATCGAAGGCCCGGCGATGGTGGAACTGGCCGACCGCCGGCGCGAGTTGATACAGGTCCGCGGGATCATGGGTGGGAAGGGGCCGGGCAGTTACAGCCGCGTGGTGGACTTTGAGAACACCCTGTGGTGGCGGGAGATCGACCGGCCTTTGCGCAAGGACCTGCTCGGGCAGGACCCGCGTCTGTGCACGCTCGCGCCCGCGGATGTGGAAGCGGGGATGCAGCGCGGCTTCCCGTTGCTGGGCATGCTGCTTTCGAGCGGGCAGGTGGGGAGCGAGTCGATCCGCACGGCCCTGCGCTCGGCGGATGCTGCGTTTGTGCGTTCGTCGATCGAGAACTCCAACCGGGAGCGGCTGCGCCTGGCGATGAGCGATGCGCTCTCGATGACGGCCCTCGACCCGGAGACGCGCAAGCGCGGCCCGGCGGTGGTGCCGGGGATCGAACTCCTTGGGCATTCGCAGCGGCAGGTGGAGGGGTTTTACTCGATCAACACGAGCGCGTTTGCCAACCCCGACGGGAGCGTCGGCACGCTGCGCCAGTTTGCCCTCGACCGGCGTGTGCTGGTGCGCGTCTTCCCGGTGGATCGGAAGGGGAACCCGACCAGCCAGACAGTGAGCCAGATCTTCCCCGTGGCCAACGAGTACCGCACGGAGGTCTATGACTTTGACCGCCGGACCATGCTGATGGACCTGGCGACGCTGCAGTCCATGCTGCACATGGACGAGACGGTGGCCACGAGTCAGGTGGGGCCCTCGGCGGTGCAGGTGGGGGAGAATGGCGAGGAGACCTTCAACGAGCCACCGAAGACGGGCCGTGACCCTGCACGGGTGACGACGGTGCTTGTGCGGGCGGCGCCGGGTGTTTCCGCTGAGGTGCTTCGCGAGCGGTGTGTGGAGGTGTATGCGGGGTTCGCGCGGGACTATGACGGCAAGGTGCCGGACCTTGCGACCATGGTGCGGAGCGGGCTCATTCAGACGTGGGCCCAGCGCAACGCGCAGTTGGTGGGGGCGGTCCAGCATGAGACGGTGCTGGTGCTGGGGATGCTGGTCTTCATCTCCTTCTGCTGCACGTTTCTTATTCTGGCGATCTTCTGGGCCATGGTGGCGGAGAAGACGCGCGATATCGGCATCCTGCGGTCGATCGGCGCGAGCCGCCTGGGGGTTGCGTGGTTGTGGCTGCGCTATGGGGCCATCATCGGGTTGCTGGGTGCGGGCCTGGGGTTCGCGGTCTCGTACTCAATCATCACGAACATCAACGACATTCACGACTGGTTGGGGGCTCGCTTTGGCATCGCCGTGTGGGATCCCAAGGTCTATTACTTTTCATCGATCCCGAGTGTCATCGAGCCCAGCCGGGCCGTGGTGGTGCTCGCCGGGGGCGTGGTCTTCAGCATCCTTGGTGCGCTCATCCCGGCTTTGCGGGCGGCCACGATGCACCCTGTCAAGGCGCTCCGCTTTGAGTGAGCCGATCCTCCATGCTGCGGCATTGTGCAAGACCTATCGACTGGGGCGGATCGCCGTGCCGGTGCTCAAGGGGGTCTCGATGTCGGCCGGGCGCGGGGAGTGCGTGGCCATTCTCGGGGCTTCGGGCTCCGGCAAGAGCACGCTGCTGCACCTGCTCGGTGGGCTCGATACGCCGGATCGCTCCGCCGACGGGCGGCCGGCGGGCGAGGTGCGCTTTGAAGGGAACCCGATCGGCGGCTTTTCGTCGTCGGCGCTCGATCGGTATCGCTCGCTCTCGGTGGGGTTTGTCTTTCAGTTCTATCACCTGCTCCCGGAGCTTTCGGTCCTGCAGAACGTGACCGTCGCGGCGATGATCCGGTATGGGCGGTTCGGGTACCTGCGGGCCCGGGGCGAGGTCGAATCGCGGGCGAAAGACCTGCTGGGCGCGTTCGGGCTTTCACACCGCCTGCGGCACCGCCCTGCGGAACTCTCGGGGGGAGAGCGGCCACGGGTGGCGATCGCCCGGGCGCTGTGCAACCAGCCGCGGGTGCTGCTGGCGGATGAACCGACGGGGAACCTCGACCGCACGACGGGCGGGGCGATTCTCGAACTGCTGTTTGAGCGGCGTCGGGTGGAGGGGTTGACGATGGTGATGGTGACGCATGACCCGGAAGTGGCGGCGCGGGCAGACCGGGTGGTGCGGCTGGTGGACGGGGTGGTGGCCGCGGGGGCGGGCTGAAACGGCGTGCAACCGGGACGGCGCGGGGAGCATCCAAGGTGGAGCGCGCCTGAGCGGGCCGTATCATCGTGGTCGGAGCAGCCACCCTTGTCGAGCGTTCACACCTCCCACAACCTGCATGCGGAAGGCCCCGGTGCGCTGGAGGGGGCGGAGGTGACGCGCTGGCCGATCTCGGCCGAGGCGGGGGCGATCTGCGGGACCGTGGTGGAGACGGGTCGCGGGGTGGTCTGTGAATCGCCCGTGGTCTTTCTGCATGGGCTGGTGGGGCTGAACGATCACTGGGAGCCGTCGGTCTCGAAGGTGCGCGACCGGCTGCGGTGCGTGCTCTTTGAGTTGCCGCTTCTGAACCTCTCGGGAGACGATTGCAGCATCGAGGGTGTCACGCGCCTGACGGAGCGGTTCCTGGTGGAGCGGGTGGGTCGGCCGGCGATCATCGTGGGGAACTCCTTTGGTGGTCATGTGGCCCTGCGGGTCGCGCTACAGCGACCAGAACTTGTGCGCGGGCTGGTGCTCGCGGGCTCATCGGGGATCATCGAGAAGACGCTCGTCTCGGACCTTCAACTGCGGCCGACACGGGTGTGGCTGCGGCGCAAGATCGCGGAACTCTTCTTTGATGAAGCGAACATGAGCGAAGCGGACGTTGACCGGGCGTTTAGCGCGCTTTCGCAGCGCGGCGGAGCGCGGGCGATGGTGCGGCTGAGCCGGTCGGCGCGGCGCGACGAGCTGCGCGATCGGGTGGGGCAGATCCGCGTGCCGACGCTGATCGTCTGGGGCCGGCAGGATGTGGTGACCCCGCCGGAGGCGGCCGAGGGGTTCGCGACGCTTATCAAGGGCTCGCGCCTTGAGTGGTTTGACCGTTGCGGGCATGTGCCGATGATCGAGAAGCACGAGGAGTTCGCCCGGCTTCTGGTTGAGTTTGCCGCTGGGTTGCCGCCCGAGTCGCGCGAGGATGGCCGGGGCGGGGCGGCGGTCAACGGGGCGAGGGGTCGGTAGCGTCATGGCATGGACAGCCCTTGTTGGCCATGGGATGCGGGCGATGCTGGCGCGGCGGAAGGCGCGGCTGTCGGATGAAACATGGTGGCGCGGGCAGACGGTGCGGCTCCAGACGCTGGAACTGCGGCGCATCCTGCAGCGCGCGGCCCAGACGACGTTCGGGCGGGCTCATGGGTTTGATCGGCTGACGCGCCTGCCGGATGGGGAGATCCTGCGGGCGTTTCGTGGGGCGGTGCCGACAGGTGACTACGAGGCGTATCGCGCGTTCATCACGCGGATGCGCGACTGGGGAGAGGGGGATGTGCTCTGGCCCGGGCGCGTGAAGCGCTTCGCCCAGACCAGCGGCACCACGGCGGGGGATAAGTACATCCCGGTGTCGCCGGAGATGATGCGGAGCAACTACCGGGCCGCGCTCGATATCTTCGCGCACGCGGAGCGCTTCGGGCTTCACCTGCCTGATGTGCTTGCGGGGAAGGTGCTCTTTCTTGGCGGCTCGACCTCGCTCGAGGTGAACAAACACGGGATCGCGACCGGCGACCTCTCGGGGTTGGTGACGCCGCTGATCCGCTGGCCGATCTCATCGATCTATCTGCCGGGCAAGTCGATCGCCCTCATGAGCGACTGGCCCGCGAAGATCGAGGCGATGGCGCGCGCAACGCTCGATGCGGACGTGCGCATGATCAGCGGGATGCCCTCGTGGATGCTGGTGGTCTTCGAGCGCGTGATGGGGCTCGCGCGAGAGCGCGGTCGCCCGGCAGAGACGCTGGCCGATGTGTGGCCGAACCTGCGGCTGATCGTGCACGGGGGCGTGAAGTACGCACCCTTTGAGCCGCGCGTGCGGCAGGCCTGGAGCGGGAGCCCCACTGGGGCCGATGTGCCCCACCGGCTGGAGCTCTATCCCGCCAGCGAGGGGTTCATCGCGCTGCAGGACCGACCGCGTGAGCCGGGGCTCCGGCTCCTTGTGGACATCGGCAACTTCTACGAGTTCATCCCGCTCGAGGAGGTCCACACCGCCTCCCCCCGCGCCTTCGCCGCGTGGGAGGTTGATAAGGGGCAGCGATACGTCGTGTGCATGACGACCTGCGCCGGGCTGTACCGGTACATCATCGGGGATGTGGTCGAGTTTGACACTCTCCCCGATGGGCCCAATGGCCCCGGCGGCGCTGGTGACGGACCGGCACGCCTGCGCATCGTGGGGCGGCACAAGCACTTCATCAACGCCTTTGGCGAGAACCTGATCGTCGAGCACATCGAGAACGCAGTGGCCGCCGCGGCTCGCGCGGCGGCGCTTGTGGTGGGGGAGTTCACGGCCGGGCCGGTCTATCCCTCGCCGGCGGGGGAAGGGGGACAGCGTGCGGGGCTTGAGCTGGCGGTGGAGCTCGCAGGCGGGCCGGACCAGCGCGTTGTGCGCGTGTTCGGGGAGGCGTTTGACGCCTCGTTGAAGTCGCAGAATGCCGACTACACGACCAAGCGCACCGCGGGTGTAGGGATGGCGGCGCCGACCATCAGCGTGCTTGAACCCGGTGCGTTTCATCGGTGGATGCAGTCGCGCGGGAAGCTCGGCGGGCAGCACAAGTGTCCGCGGTGTGCCAATCACCGGGAGTTTGTCGAGGGGGTCAAGGGCATGGTTGGGTGATATCTCCCCGGCTTGAGCGCCGCGTTCCTGCCGCATAACTGTTTGATAGTTCGTTGTTTGCAGAGAGTGAACGGCCTGTCCACGGGGAGGCGGCAGAGGCCGCGGGGCGGGCGTTTTTGGTACACTCAGTGTCGGTTCTGACCGATCCATACCGGCCCGGTGCGCGGAGCAGGTTGGCTTGTGCGCGCATCGTGGTCTTGGGCGGTCATCGTCCTGTTCGCACGCTTCGGCGGCCGCCGCCAGAGAGAAGTTCCCACCATGGCCAAAGGCAAACCCGTCATCGGCATCGACCTCGGCGGCACCAACATGCAGATCGGCGTGGTGAGCGCTGACCACAAGGTGATCGGCCGGAGCAAGAAGAAGACCCGCGCCTCGGAAGGGGCGGAGAAGGTCATGGAGCGGATGTACGAGGCGATCAACGAGGCGTGCGCCGAGGCCAAGTGTTCCGTGAAGGATTGCGCCGGGCTGGGGATCGGTGCTCCCGGGGCGATCAACCCCCACAAGGGCATGGTGGTCGCTGCGCCCAACCTGCGCTGGTACGACTATCCGCTTGCGGACGTGATGAAGAAGAAACTCGGGATCCCCGTGGTGGTGGACAACGACGTGAACGTGGCTGTCTACGGCGAGCACAAGCTCGGAGCCGGGCGCGGGTGCAGCGATTTCATCGGCATCTGGCTGGGGACGGGCGTGGGCGGGGGCATCGTGCTCAACAACCAGATGTACTACGGCGGGCGCTTCAGTGCGGGAGAGATCGGGCACACGATCCTCTTCCCATTCGCCCCGCCGGGTTCACAGAAGGTCGAGGACAACTGCTCGCGCACCGCGATCGTTGACCGTCTGCTGCGGCTCATCCGCAATCACAAGTCGATCATCCCGCAGCTCGCCGATGGCGATCTCTCGGAGGTCCGTGCCAAGACGGTGGCCATGGCGTACGAGAAGAAAGACAAGGTCACCCACAGCGTCATCCACAACGCCGCGGAACTGATCGGCATCGCCGCGGCCAACGCCGTCACGCTCCTCTCGCTGCAGAAGGTCGTCCTGGGCGGCGGGTTGAGCGAGGCGATGGGCA
This sequence comes from Phycisphaerales bacterium, assembly GCA_052388255.1. Classification (GTDB taxonomy): domain Bacteria; phylum Planctomycetota; class Phycisphaerae; order Phycisphaerales; family UBA1924; genus JAEUIX01. The sequence continues at coordinate 6,014 of JBQTIJ010000374.1, read as the reverse complement.
GCGCGCTCGTGAAGGCGGTGCGCGACGCAACGCGGAAGTATGTCTTCCCCCAGGACCTTCTTGGCGATGTGGACGTTGTGCTGACCGAACTCGCCGACAACGCCGGGCTTCTTGGCGCGGCCATCATGGCCCGCGAGAAGTACGACGCTTCGAGCATCAAGAAGTAACCCTTGCCCTGATCGCGGATCCGGCCCACAGAGGCCGACCCTGACTTCAGTGCCCGCCGCCCTTCTTGGCCTTGGCGGTCTCTTTCTTGGGCGCGGGCTTGCTGTGCGCGTCCTTCTTGGCGGGCGCTGCGTGGGCATCCTTCTTCGCCGGGCTGGCGTGAGCGTCCTTTGCAGGTTTCGCGGGCTTGGCGCCGTGGCCACCGCCAGCGTGGGCGTCCTTGGCCGCGGGCGCGGCACCGTGGGCTTCCTTGCCGTGGTTGCCGGCAACGCCGGCTGCGGCTGCGACGGCCGCGTGGGCCTCGTCGTCATGTCCGCCGGAGAGCAGAACACTCCCTGGCCCGTTGGCCGGTGCTCCGCCCTTGCCCATCACCCCGATGGCCACCCACACGGCCCCTGCGTTGAAGGCCGTGCCAATGGCGATCCAAGCGAGCGTCTGCTGGATTGTCTTTGAAAGCGCCGCATACCACAGGGCCGTCGGCCCCAGGATGGCCACAGCCAAGCCCCCGACCAGCGCCAGCACCGATCGGCGCGGCTTCGCTTCCAGGGGAACTTCAACCGTCGCTGCCTCGGGCGTGGACGTTACCTTGTGCGGCTCGGCGGCGGGGACTGCTGGCACATTCGGAGGAGGCGAGGCCGCGTCCGCCGGGGCCGCCGCTTTGGCGGGTTGAGCCGCGGCGGGCGCATCGGCCACCGCAGGGGCGGTCGCTGCGGGCTTTGCAGCGGGTGTCAGCACCGCCGCGGCATCCGCGAAGTCGTCATCCGTAATGCCCGCGGCTTCCGCAGCGATGGCAGCATCCACCTCCGCGACAGGGGCTGCGTTGGGGATCGCGACCGACGTTGCCGCGACGGGGACGGACGGGCCGGGTTTCGCGGCGCGGGGGGCAGGCGCTTGGTTGCCAGCATCCGGTGAGGAGTCGGCGGCGACCTGCTCGGCAAGATCGTCGAGCGCGGCCTGGGCTTGGTTGAGCGCGGTCTCTACCGATCCATCGAGTGGATCGGCGACCTCGAGCTGCGGACTCGCAGCATCAGCCCCGACCTCGGGCCGCGCTTCTGGAGATGCCACGTTCGCAGGGCGGAGCTCCGGTGTGGACTCCGAGGGCTCCGCGGCGCTGTCAGCGTCCCAGGCGCCATCGAGGGCGGAGGCGACGATGTCGTCGAGCTCTGACGCGCCTCCGGAATCAACAGGGGCATCGGGCGCGAGGAGTGTCCGCACCTGCGCGTCCATGGCCGCGCTGTCGGCTGGTGCTTCTGCTTCGGGTTGGCGCTTCTCGTCACTCACAGGGCCGGATGGGGAACGCGGGTGGAGGCCGAACGATGCACATGCCACGCGGGCGGGAGGTTACACTGATGCCGCTCCAGCATCATCATCGTCCCCCTCCTTTCCACACTCCACCGCGCCGCGCGCGTTTTGCCCGATAACCGCAGTCCATGGGCGTGCACAGAGTTCACTTTGACACGCCGTTTGCCACTCTCCCCGGTTCAGGAGAGTCGCTCACCGTTTCCGGCGACGAGGCCCACCACGCGTTGAGCGTGAAGCGGCTCAATCCGGGAGACCGCGTTGAGGTTCTGGATGGGGCGGGGGCGGTGATCGAGTGCCTTTTGGCGGGGGCGACGGCTGGCAAACGGGCGGCGCTCACGTTGACAGTCGTTGGGGCGCGCCGTGTCGCGGCGGTGGCGCCGCGCTTGACAGTCGCCAGCGCGGTCCCCAAGGGTGGACGGCTTGACGACATGATCAGCCAACTGGCGCAACTGGGGGCGGCGGCGTGGCGGCCGCTTCTCACCGTCCGGGGTGCGGTGCGGCCGGCGGACCTTCGCGTCGATCGCCTTGCGCGCGTGGCTTTCGAGGCCTCAAAGCAATGCGGCCGGGCCCACGCGCTGGTGCTGGGAGAGCCGCTGAAGGTCGAAGCCGTGGCGGAGCGGGCCCGGGCGGGTGAATGCGTGATGGTGGCCGACGCGGCGGGAGGGAGCATCCCGTCGCCCTGCCCTGCGGCGCTCACGGTGCTTGTGGGGCCGGAGGGTGGTTTCGATCCTGACGAGTCGGCGATGCTCAGGGGCGCAGGTGTCGCTTCACTTCGGCTCGGGCCGCATGTGCTGCGGATCGAGACGGCGGCGGTAGCCGCGGCGGCGTTGCTGCTGTGCGGCGCGGGCTGAGCGCGGCGCGGGGGGGCTGGGGAACGCTCAGGCAAACTCGGTACCGGGCGCGAGGGGGAGTGATCGGGCCACGGACATGAAGCGGCGGTAGCCGTCCTTGAACTCCATGAGTGTGTCGGCGCGAAACTTCTCGAGCGCAACGGTCGCGATCTCAAAGGCCACGACGTTCTCCAGAACCACGCTTGCGGCGGAGACGGCGCAGATGTCGCTGCGTTCATAGTCGCTCTGGGCGGCCTGCTTGGTGTTCAGATTCACCGAGGGCATGCCGCGGAGGAGTGTGCTGATGGGCTTCATGGCCGCCCTCACCACCACCGGCGCGCCGTTGGTCATGCCGCCCTCGATTCCACCAGCGTTGTTGGTGGCGCGGAGGAACCCAAGATCGGCACGCTCGGTCGCGCCGGGGTCAAAGGAGATGGGGTCATGCACCTCGTGGCCAAAGAGCCCGGCCGCGGCGAGTCCCAGGCCAACCTCGACACCCTTGATCGCCTGAATGCCCATGACCGCACCGGCGAGTCGTGCGTCCAGCCGGTCGCGTCGATCCATGGTGCTGCCGAGGCCGGGGGGACAGCCGAAGACGTGGGCTTCGATCAGCCCGCCGACGGTGGTCTTCTGGGTCTTGGCGGTGTGGATGATCTCGACCTGCCGGGCGGTGGCGGCGGTGTCGGGGCAATAGGTCTCGCTGGCATCGCGGGCGGCGAGGAGCGCGGGGAGGGCCTCGGGCGTGATGGCCGCCGTTGTGGCCCGGGTGTGGATCGAGCGCACAAAGCCGAAGGCCTCGATGCCGATCTCGAGGAGCAGGGCGCGGACGAGGGCCCCTGCGGCGACGCGCGCCGCGGTCTCACGGGCGCTGGCCCGCTCGAGGGTTTCGCGACAGTCGGTGGTGAGGTACTTGACGCTCCCGGCGAGGTCGGCGTGCCCGGGCCGGGGCGTGTGCACCGGGGGTGTGCGGGCGGGGTCATCAAGGCGCGAATCGGCGTTGCGGATGAGGAGCGTGATGGGCGAACCGATGGCGCGGCCATTGCGGACACCGGTCAGGATCTCGGCGGTGTCGGTCTCAATGCGCTGGCGGCCGCCGCGGCCATATCCGCCCTGGCGGCGGGCGAGTTCGCGGTTGATGAACGCGGTGTCCACGGGCGCGCCGCTGGGATAGCCCGAGACGGTGGCGACGAGGGCCGGGCCGTGGGATTCACCGGCGGTGGAATAGGCAAGGGTCATGCTCAACCGTATCGGCGCGCCGGGGGGCTCAGAAGACGATGTTCACGCCGAGGGTGTAGATGAACTTGCTATCGCGGTTGTTGTAGTAGAGGGAGGTGGTGCGCCCGAAGATGAGGCACGAGACATCAAGAGAGAGAGACCACTGCCCGCCGAAGAAGGGGGGCAAAGGAAAACTGGTCTGCACGCCGGTTTTGTAGTACCCGAAGGTCTCGTCGTTGCCCTGAAAGTCCTGGTAATACTCCTTGAGCGAGAGCGCGAGCGTCTGCGGGAAGCGGATGGGCAGGGTCAGGTCTCCGAGCGTGAGCTCAAACCCGGGCGTGGCGTAGAGCCGCAGCAGTGTGTGGTTCTCCGAGGGGAACCCGTTGAAGCCGTAGTCGCCCACATCCACCTGCAGCAGCAGACTCGGGTGGAGCGCAAACGGGCCGAGGAGTTCTGTATCGTCATACGCCGCGATCAACCCGACCTCCTGCGGGGTTCGGAACGCCCCCGAAGGGGAATAGAAGATGTTGTAAAAGGGGCCGACCGTCCACTTGCCGAAGGTGAAGTTGACGCCGACACCAAAGTCGCTCTCGAACCAGTATTTCAGCCAGCCGTCCTCCATCTCCGCGCCGGTGGCGTTTGAGTTGAAGGCGTTGAAAGTGAGGCCGTAGACATCAATCTTCAGGTCATCGTTCTTGAATGCCGTGTAGTTGACGGTGATCTTCTGGGTGGTGATCAGCCCTTCGTCTTCAAGCACGATCCCGCGCGGGAAGTAGGCGTTCATGAACTCGAGGTTCACCAGCACAAGCCATGGATCCTCGGGCTTGGCCTCGATGGTCGGCCCGGGGGCGGTGGTGGTCGGGCGTCCGGCGGGCCCCGGAGATGTGGCCGGCTCATCGATCGGGGCGATGGTGATCGGGCGAGGGGGAGGCAGGGTGGTGTCCGCTGAGCCCGCGCCGGTCGCTGGCTGATCCTGGTGGGCATGAACGCTGGCCCCGAAGAGCCCGACGCCAAGGGCTGAGGCGGTCGCGAGTGCGAGTGTGCGGCCGCGGGGGAGGGCGTGGGTCATCGGGGAGAGCATACCAAAGGCGTTCACGGCAGGTCCCAGTGCACGCTTTTCTCGGTGTGTTGCACGGCGGGTCACGGGTGCGGTGGCATCCGGCGGTTTACGCTTGCGCATGATGAACCGTCACCCGCGTTCAAGGGCGGCCCTCTCGCTCCTCTGTGCCACAGGTCTCGCGCTGGGCGCGTTCTCGTGCGGACCGGGAAAAGCGTCAAGGGTCGAGGAGGCGGACCCGGCCAGCATTGCCAAGGACGTACGGGTTGACGATGATCGCCGCGCGGCGGCCCTCGGGCAGATGTGGGCCGAGCGGCTCCCCAGTGAGCAGGGGCGGCTCGCGGCCCGCGAGTCGCTGAAGTCGGTGGCGTGGGCATCGGCCAATGGGGCACGGGCCCGGGCAGAGGCCATCGGCATCCTCGCTTCTGATGCGGAGGATGTGGAGAGCGCCGACACCCGGGCCATGCTGGCCCTGATGTTGCCGATCGAGCCCGATACGGAACTGACGCGCATGGTGGGGGAACTCGCGGTCGCGCGAGGGTGGCGCGAGCTTGCGGGGCCCCTCGCACGGAGTCTTGGGCGCAAACTGGGGGCGACGAAGGACCGCGACCGCGCGGAGGCCAAGACTTTGGTAGGGCTCTTCCCGGAGCGGACGCTCGAGGAGACGCTCTTTCAGGTCTTTGCCACGCCCCCGGCCGAAGGGCTGGATGGGCGGGCCGCGCGGCGCGCGGAGGAAGCCCGGCGCGGCGCCTGGGAGGCCCTGTCGCGGCTTGATCCGGATGGTTCGGGGCGGGCCCGGTGGGTGGCAGCGCTCGCGGCGGTGACGGGGGACGCGCTGACCGAGACTCTGCGGGCGTGCGCGGCCGAACTTGGGTGCTTCCCGCTCACGGCCTCGGAACTGCGCAGGGTCGAGCGTCTTCGCAACCCGGCGGATGGAGCGGCGGCGGCGTGGTGGAAGGAGGCGGCACGCGCCGTGAGCATGCTGCGCGGGGTGCGCGCCGGTGAGTTGTCGCTGCGGCATGTCGAGGCGATCCGCTGGACGGCGGGGTATCACGCCGAACGGCTCTCGCGGACGCGCGAGTCGCTCCTTGATGAACTGCGCTCGCGCCTGCGGGGCCGGTCAGTGGTGGGGCGAAACGTGGGAGACGTGGCGGGCACAAGCACCAACCGCAACCGGCTGGAAGATTGGTCAGAGACCCTCGGCTTCTGCGACGTGCTGACGATCCTTGCGGTGGACGATTCACTGCGGTCGCCGGGCTTGGCCCAGGACCTCCTTAAGCAGGCCGAACGTGACCGCACCAACACCACGACCGAGTATGGCGGGACGCTGATGCATCGGGGACCCGGGGTGGTGCGCACGGGCTCGTTCGTGGCGGTGCTGTACATTCCACGGGCCTCCGGCCAGGGCGACGACCGGCGGTTTGTGGCCAGCGAAGAGATGCTCG
>JBQTIJ010000373.1:0-3521 GCA_052388255.1 Phycisphaerales bacterium | reverse complement strand
CCACCGGGATCCCCGAACGGTCGGTGTTGAAGATAAAAGGAAAGACGTCCCAGGCACCGAAAGCCGCCGCGCGTCCCTGGAACGCTGGCTCGCTGGCCAGCCGCTCAAAGACGGTCATCTGCGGGTTGGGCCGCTTGCGGTTGTCCTTGATGGTGTCGTCCACCACGCCCGTCAGCACCTCGCTGTACCCCGGATAACTCACCTTGAACGGGTTGGCGACCGCCGCTTCGGAGCCCTTGCCACGGTTACCGAACACGGCTCCACGCTCCGCGACCGTGTCCCACAAAAACGGCATCAGCGCCGCACGCTTCTCCTGCGGCGTCGGCCGTACGAACTCGGCCGTGAGCGCAATGCGATCACCCTCGGTGACATTCCCCACTTCCTTTGTCATGAACGCCTCGTCCGCGCCGCCGAAGACCTCTTGCCAGCGCAGCCCGTCGAGCATCACCAGCACCACATTCCGCGTCTTGGACCCGAGCGTTGTGGCCGCGGCTTTGGGGTCCGTGGCCGCGGGCTGACCCGTGCCGCGCGCAGCGAGCGCCATCACAACCAAGAGCGAGAGCAGCAGTCGGATCGTTCTCATCCCCAGTTATACGCGAGTTCGACGCGCCGGCCTCAAGTCGCGAAGAGCGCTTCCACAAACGACTCGGCGTCAAAGGCCTCCACATCCCCCGGGCTCTCACCGGTGCCGATGAACTTCACCGGCAGGTCACTCCCCGCCTTGATCGCCAGCACGATCCCGCCCTTGGCCGTGCCGTCGAGCTTGGCAAGAAAGATCCCGGTGATTCCCGCGTGCTTGCCAAACTCCTCCGCCTGCCGCAGTGCGTTCTGCCCCGTCGTCGCATCAAGCACCAGCAGCGCCTCATGCGGCGCACCCTCGATCTGCTTGCCCAGCACCCCGCGGATCTTGGCGAGTTGTCGCATCAGCGGGTCCTGCGTCTGAAGCCGCCCCGCGGTGTCGATGATCAGCACATCCACCTTCCGCGCCAGGGCCGCCTTGCAGGCATCAAACGCCACCGCCGCCGGGTCGCCCCCCTGTTGTCCCTTGATCACCGTCACCCCCACCCGTTCCGCCCAGATCTCAATCTGCCGCACCGCACCGGCCCGGAAGGTGTCACACGCCGCCAGCATCACGCTCCGGCCTTGCCCCGTCAGCATGCTCGCCAGTTTGGCGATGCTCGTCGTCTTTCCCGCCCCGTTGATTCCCGTCACCAGCACCACTGTCGGCCCGCTCGGCGCAAACGTCAGCCCCGCCCCCGCTCCCCCCAGCATCCCCTTGCACCGGGTTTTCAGGTGGTCGATCACGTCCTCAGACTTCGCGATCGCGCCAGACTTGAAATCCGCTGAGAGCCCCGCGATCAACTGTTCCGTCGCCGCGGGCCCGACGTCCGCCGCGATCAGCAGCCGCTCAATGTCCTTGAGAAGCGCACCATCAAGGGCCCGCCCCCGCAGCAGAGCCCGCAGCCCGGTCACCAGTGTCTCGCGCGTGCGCGAGAGTGCCCCCTTGAGTTTCGAGATGACCGACGAAAAGAACGCCATGAGGTTCGCCGCCCGGTCTTAGCCCGCCGCCGGCACGGCTTCGCCCCCGCCCGTCCCCGCGGGGTCTTCTTCCTCACCATGCACCGCCGCACGCTGCTTGCGCAGCACCTTATCGAGCAGCGCGTTCACGAAAGCCGGCGACTTGTCCGTGCTGAACTCCTTGGCCAGTTCGATCGAGTCGCCGATCACCGCTTTGGGCGGCGCCTTGCCCGAGGTCATCTCAAAGTGTGCCAACCGCAGGATGGCCCGGTCGGGCGCCGCCTGTCGATGGGCCGGCCAGTCGGGTGCCAGCACCAACATCGCCGCGTCACTCTTGCCCCGTTCGGCATACGCGCTCCGCGCCACCGAGAGCGCGGCCGCCCGCTCCTTGGCCGTGAACCCCTCCGCATGCTCGGTCGCGTTCACCCACTGTTCCATGAGCGAACCCTGGGCCCCTTCGCCCCCTTGCGCATCGAGTTGAAACAGGATCTGAAAACCCAGCCGCCGAATCTCGCGTGGCGTCGCCATCTCAGCCGCCCCTCCCCGCCCGGGCTGTCCGGGCCCGCCCCTTGCCCCGTGCGGCCCCGCCCGATGTGCTCTTGTCCGGCCGGCCGTGCGAATCACCCCGGCTCATCAGCTTCGCGATGTTGCCCGGGCCTCGCCATGCCCGTTCGAGCGCCTCGGGCGATTGCATCATCTCGATCTGCGCCGCCGTGATCAGGAGCGCCTCCATCGCCTCCTCGCCCTTATCCCCGCAGCGCCCGCCCGCCCGCTCCGCGGCCTGCTTCATCGAGTTCACCGTCAACACCGCCAGCCCCACGGGCACCCCGGTGATGAGCGAGATGTTCACCAAGCCCTGCGTCACCGCGTGGCCGAGGAACTCATCATGCCGGGTCTCGCCCTTGATGATGCACCCGATCGCCAGCACCCCGGCGAACGCCCGCGACTCCGCCGCGCCGTGCGCCAGCGCGACCAGTTCAAACGCGCCCGGCGCTTCGAGCACAAAGAGGTCGCGTGCCTTCCCCCCCGCGCGCTGGTACGCCCGCACCGCCCCCGCCAGCAGCCGATCCGTGATCGACGCGTTGTAGCGGCTCACCGCAATGGCGATCGCCGGTGGTCCGCCCGCGCCGCTTGGCTGTCCACCCGGGTTTTTGTGGTCGTGAGTCGTCAAGGGGCCCATCGTAGTGGCCCGATCGACCAGCCGCCTGAACTTCGCACCGTCTCCCTGTCGGTTTCAGGGACACCCCGCGAAGTACGCCGTCATGAAGTCGTCGAGGTCATCCGGCGAGATAATCCCGTTGCCGTCAAAGTCCAGCCCCGGGCATCGCGGGATCTCAAAGAAGCAGGTGATGAACTCATCGAGGTCATCAGGGCTCACCAGCCCATCGCGGTTGAAGTCGGTCGGGCAAGGCGCGACCGTCAACGGCTCCGCCGCCGTGTGCACCATGTCGAGGATCCCCGGGAAGCCGAACGTGATGAGCGCGTCCGCGCTCGCCGTCCCGGCCGTCCGCACCCGCACCAGCCGCGCGCTCAGGAGCGTGCCGAAGTACACCTCTCCCCCTTGCCCAACCGCCGATGCCGTCTGCGGCACGCTCTGCATCGTCACCGGCTGCACCGCCGCCGGACCCGTGAGCGCGGGCACCGCCGCCACCGCCGCCAGCGAATCCGCGTCGATCCGCGCGATCGTCCGCACCGTCCCTTGAGCGTGCGGCGAGTCAAAGGCCGCCACATAGTCCCCCGCGCCATCCACCGTCAGCGTCACCACGTTCGCCTGGGCCGGGTTCGTCACGGTCCCGTCCGCCAGCGTCACCGCCGGCATCGACACAGGAACCAGCGCAGCCGGGCCGAGCGGGAGCATGGCCGGCGGTCGCGGATCGACCACCACCAGCGCCCCCGGGGCGCGCGTCGCGGGCCCGCCAAAGCGCCCCACCCCCACCACCCGCACGACCCCGGGTCGAACCAGCACGCTCAGCGTGCTCGACCCCGCGCCGGCGGGCGGCCGC
>JBQTIJ010000372.1:0-6020 GCA_052388255.1 Phycisphaerales bacterium | reverse complement strand
GGCACGCACCACGGAGATCGTGCGAGCCGTGATCGAACTTCGGGCACCTCTCACCCCAAAGGACGTCACCGTGGCGCTGCCCGCGATCGACGACACCGGCGACTTCAAGCACCGGCGCCGGCTGACCGAGGAAGCGATGTTCGAAACCATCGCGGAGTCGCTCGGCGCCCCCGTTGTCGAGCGCTTTCGCGGCTTCCTCGGCGAGTGCGAAAAGATCGGGATCGAGCCCGAGGCACGCGGCACGAGTCTTTCGCTGTTCTGGTACGAGCCGAACACCGGCAGGCGCTTTTCGTTCGCCTCCATCTACGCCGAGGGCGGCGTGGTCGATCTGCGATTTGTCCTTCACAACTACCGCAAGAGCGGCATCGATCAGAAGATCGGTATGGCGTATGTGGACGCCGTGGCTTCGCTCGTGCCCGGGGCGAAAGTCAAAGAGAACTTCAAGGAAGGCAAGGCGTGGACGCGCGTGTTCGTGGACCAGCGCGAGATCACGCTGTCCGACCTTGTGCCGGGATTCCCCGACTGGCTCAAAGCCCTCGCCGAGGTCCTCGCAGCAACGGAGAACGGCGGCACTGCACTCCGCCCCGCATAGCCGATTACCTACGCCGCCCTCCGACTGGCGATCCCCAACGCCGACCCGGGCATCTACGTGTCGATGTCCCTCGGCGTGACCTTCCCATTCAACATCCTCGTGGGCATCCCGCTCTACTCCGCAACAGTGGACGCTCTCTGAAAGTGATCCGCCGCCGCCAGCCGCCCGCTTGCATCACGCCGCGCAGCCGCAGGTCGCTCAGCGTGGGGCGGCCGCGGGCGCGGGCTCCGGAGCGTGGCCCTTGGCCTGCGAGAGCGCTGTCAGGAAGTCCGCCGCCCAGCGATAGATGTTGAACTCCTCGACGCGCAGCCGCATGCGCGTCATCCGCTGGCGGCGTTCCTTGTCCTCCATCGTGATCGCCTCGTGAATCGCCTGCGCGAACTCCTCAGTGTCGTAAGGGTTGATGATCAGGGCCTCCGGCAGGTCGCGGGCCGCCCCGGCAAACTCGCTCAGCACCAGCACGCCCTCCTTGTCGCGGCCCGCCTCGCCCTCGGTGCCTTCCGAAACACCCTCGGCCTTGGCCGCGACGAACTCCTTGGCGACCAGATTCATTCCGTCGTGCAGCGAACTGACGATGCAGACCGAAGCCATTTTGAGAAAGGCATAGACCGCCGGGCCCTCGTGGTGATCAACCAGGAAGTGAATCGGCTTCCATCCTTCTCTGCTCGCATCCTGGAACTTCCAGTTGATCTGGTCGGAAAGGGCCTCAAGCTCGGTGACCAGGTCCCGGTAGCGCGGAATGTGAACGCGGCTCGGCGCGCCGAGCTGCACGAAAGTGAACTTGCCCTTGTGCTCGGGGTGCTTCTCAAAGAGCCGCTCGATGGCGCGGAAGCGCTCCGCGATGCCCTTGGTATAGTCGATGCGGTCGACGCCCACGCCCACCATGCAGCCATTGAGTTGGTGCTGCTGGCGAAGCGTTGAGATGTGGGCCGCAAGCGAGTCGCCCGTGGCCACGCCACGCTCCGACCAGTGCTGCACGCTGATCGGGAAGGGCCGAACCAATGACGTGTGCCCCTTGATCTCGGCGGAGAAGCGGTCCCAGTCGAGCTTGGCCTCAACCATGCGATCAACAGTGTCGAGGAAGTTGTTGCAGTGCTGCTGGAGGTGAAAGCCCAGCAGATCCGCCCCCAGCATGCCCTGCAGCAGTTCCACCCGATACGGGCAGATGCGGAATGCCTCCGCGTTGGGCCAGGGGATATGCCAGAACAAGCCGACGCGAATGTCAGGACGCTTGGCCTTGATCATCCCCGGCACCAGCGCGAGCTGATAGTCCTGCACCATCACCACCGCCTTCTCTTGTCCGATCTCTTCCAGCACCGCGTTCGCGAACCGCTGATTCGCCCGGACATACTGCTCCCAGTCCCCCACGCGAAAGACCGGCCGCTCGTGCGTCAGATGGCACAGCGGCCACAGCCCCTCGTTCGAGAAGCCGTAGTAATACCCCTGCTCCTCCTCCTTCGTGATCCATACGCGCTTCAGCGTGTAGCGGGAGTCCTCGGGCGGCACCGGAACGCACCCCGCCGCATCGGCGGTCTGGCGGTCGGCATCGCCCGCGCCGTGGGCGACCCACAGCCCGCCGGTCGCACGCAGCACCGGGTCGAGCCCTGTGACCAGCCCGCTGGCCGGACGCACAAGCGTCGGCTTGCCTTCACGAAGTTGATGCATGTACGGCTCGCGGTTGCTCACAACCACAAGCGGCTGGCCGCTCAATGCGTCAATGGCATGCGCGCGAAGCCGGTCGCGGGTCCACGCTTTGTCCGAGCGGACAATCTCCTCGGCTTCCTCACGCTCCTTGCTCCGGGCAGCCCGGAACGACGCCGCAAGGTGGACGGTTTCATCGGTCAACCTGCCCACCGGGAGCCCGCGCGGCGGCAGTTCAGGCGTGTTCCCGAACCGCAGCCGCCGCATCCATTCCGCGAGCTTGTGCAGCGGGCGCTCAAAGAGCGTCCACACCAAGCCGGTGGTGATAAAGAACATCGCAAGCGAGATCCCGCCTGACCAGAGCATGCCGTGGAGGATGCCGCGGGTCATGCGGTCCTCGAGATAGAGCGCATCGTGGAGCACGACAACGGCGCCCCGGAGATCGTTCTTCTCATCGATAAGCGTCTGAACAAGTACGTGCGTGCTGCCCCCGTCGTCGCGGTGCAGGGCGCTGTATCCGCTCTTTGCCGCCAGGCCACGCTGCACCGCATCCTCGATCGACCCAGCCATCTCCGCGAGCCCGTCCCCGCTCGCGACCATCTTGCCGTCCGGGCGGTAGAGCGCCATGCCAAGAAGACGCGAGTGCCCGTCGAGCCGATCGCCCATGATCGCCGGAACTCGCGGGTCCTCGCGCTCAAGCGCCTGCCGCGCGGTGGGGGCGATGCGATGCCCCAGGAGCTGCGCCCGACGCGTGAGATCGTCGAGCCCCTGACGATGCTCGCCGCTGATCTGAAACCAGAAGACTGCGCCAGTGGCGATCCCCGCGAGGGTCGCGATGACGAGGCCGAACCGCAGAGACCTCGAGGAGAACGGGCTTGGGGGTGGTGGGGACATGACTTACTCCTTGGGCGACTCCGCCCGCACACGATCAAGAGCCACCGCGGCGTCGATAAAGGCAAGATGGGAGTAGGCCTGGGCCACATTCCCAACCGCCAGCCCATCACGCGGATCAAACTGCTCCGTGAGGATCCCCGGGCCCTTGAACATCGCGGCGAACTGTTCGAAAAGAGCCGTGGCTTCCTCGACCCGCCCCAGCGAAAGCAGCGATTCAATGAGCCACCCCGTGCAGATGTGCATGCCACCCTCAGTCCCGGGCAACCCGTCATCGACGCGGTAACGATGCACGGTCGGGCCGTCGCGAAGCTCGCGCGTGACCAGATCGACCGTCGCGGCCCAGCGCGGATCGCTCGGCGGCAGCAATCCGGTCAGGCCGATCTTCAGCACCGCCGCGTCCGCGTAGTCACGCTCGTACGCGCCCGTGAACGCGCCGACCGCCGCGTTGAAGCCGCGAGCGATGACATCCTCTCGAATGGCATGGCGCAACGCGATCCAGTCCGGGTTGCGCGTGCCGCACACCGCTTCTTCGACCACAAGTGCCCGGTCCACCGTGTGCCAGCACATCACCTTGGAGTGCACATGGTGACTGCGCTCAAGCCGCATCTCCCAGATCCCATGGTCGGGCTCCGTCCAACGCGTCTCCACGGCCCGGACCATCGCACGCACAAGCCGCCAGTGGTCAGGCGAAATCGGCGCTCCGCGCTCGGCCAGCAGGGCGACAAGATGAACGATCGGCCCAAACACATCGAACTGCACCTGATTCGCGGCCGCGTTCCCGATGCGCACCGGCCGGCTCTGTCCAAAGCCCGCAAGATGCCCCAGTTCGGCCTCCGGCGGCAGGTCGCCTCCCGACAACGAATAGATCGGACGGAGCCGGTCCGGAGTCTCGCAGCGGTCCACCACCTCAAGCATCCAGTCCAGAAACTTCAGAGCATGCCCGGTGTTCCCGAGCCGCACCAGTGACGCCGCCGCCTTCGCCGCGTCCCTCGGCCAGCAGTAGCGATAGTCCCAGTTGCGAACGCCGCCGATCTGCTCGGGGAGACTCGTGGTCGCCGCCGCCGCGATGACCCCCGTCGGCCCATAGCACAGTGCTTTCAGCACCAGGGCGCTCCGCTTCACCAGTTCCGGGCACCTCGCGGGAAGCTTGAGCGATTGCGCCCAGCCGGACCAGAAGCGACGGTTCTGATCGCGCCGATCCGGCTCCGGCTCGTTGGTCGGGCTCAGATTCGCCGTGCCGTACCGCAGTTCAAGAACGATCGGCCCCGCAACCGGTTCCACAACCGCCTCCGCGGTGTGATGGACGCCCTCGCTGGTGATGGTCCACTTCACGCCCCCGGAACGAAGGACGATCAGGTCATTGGAGCCCTCAACCCCCAGGCCGCCGTCGCGCACCCGAAGCTGCGTAGCAATGCGGCCAAAGTCCAGCCGCGGTGAGAACCTGACCTGGGCCGGGGATGTCCCCTCAATCACCCTGATCAGATCCGCCCGTCCCGCCCTCTGAAACGCCCGCCCCGCGGAGGCATCGAGATAGTCCGTCACGCGCAGGCCCGGCCACTCTGTCACCACCACGAACGAATCGCCGTCGTACCCATGGCGGAGCGACGCCCCGCCCTCGAGCGGCGAAACCTCAAACACCCCAGCGGTCGAACAGCCGACAAGCTCCGCGAAGATCGCGGCCGAGTCGAGCCGCGGCAGGCACATCCAGGAGATCCTCGCGCCAGGCGAGATCACCGCAGCCGTGCGTTGATCTGAAAGCACGGCACATTGGTCAAGGGGAATCAGGCGGAGATCCCTCGCCCACGCCCCGCGCTGAGCCGCGATGAACCCAAGCACCTCCGCGACCTCCGCGATGCTCCCCACCCGATGGCCCGCAACGGTCTCTCCTTCGCCGACCTTCACCGACACGTCGTCGCCCGACAGCGTCCGAAAGACATCCTCGTCGGTGATGTCGTCCCCGATGAAGAGCACGCCCGTCGCGCCACAAGCGTGCCGAACCCGCTTCACCGCGTCGCCCTTGTTGGCGAGAACCACCATGAACTCGACCACTTGGCTTCCGTGCCGAATGTGGACACCGGGCAACCCTCCGCATCGGTCGATCGCCGACGCAACCGCCGCATCCGCGATGGTCCTTGATGCCTGTCGAACATGGAGGGCAACGCCCGCCGGCTTGAGCTCATACCGCAGCCCCGGCTGTTCATCAACGATCGTGGCGATGATCCCCGCGACCTGAACCAGCCGATCCCGCTCTTCGATCGACAGCGTGACCCCCGCGTGCTGCCACTCCGCCCCGTGAGAACCCACCAGATAGGACGGCACCTGCGTGCCGAGAAACGCCCTCAGATCCGCCATTGACCGCCCAGAGACGGCGGCCGTTGCGGTCCGTGGCGTGGCATGATTGGAACCAAAGGCAACCAGCGCCGCGGCATCGGGTGTTGCCCGCGCAGGATCTTGGACGATCTCGGCAAGCGTGCCGTCGTAGTCACACGCCACAAGCAGCAGCGGCGTTCGCGCGAGACACTCAAGGCGGCTTCTGAGGTCAGGGTGCATCACGCTCGCTCCTTGGAATCGCGCCGGATGCCTCCGCAACACCCATCGCCGAAGGAAGCCCACCCCGACCGATCTGAGCGCTCGTCGGAGAGTAAACCACCGTCCGCGCCGCCTCGCCCGTCCCCATCGCGAAGGGTGCGCCGGGCCCCCGGCCGTGCGGTCGGTCCGCCGCACCTCCGCAACCGACAACCCGGCGGGCCGCCCGCCAGAATCCAGTGCAGCAGCATGTCGAGTCCAACGGAATGCACGTGCAGTGATAGCGGTATCACCTGGTATAGACCAAGAGGTAAAACCTTGGCTGGCTCAAGCCAGAGCGTGTTGCGGCCCGCGGTATACTCCGTCA
>JBQTIJ010000371.1:0-17675 GCA_052388255.1 Phycisphaerales bacterium | reverse complement strand
GATGGTGAGGGTGCCGGTGGAGCCGGCGCGAAGGGTGGCGGTGTTGATCATGCCCGCGTTGTTCATGTCGATGGTGAGCCCGCCACTGAGATCGGCGAGGACGAGGCCGTTGTTGGTCATGGCCATGCCGTCGGTGCCAAGCTGCATGGACCCACGGATGGTGTGGCCCGCGGCGTTGGTGAGCCGCCCGGTGCCGCCTTGTGCATAGATGCGGTTGGCCGGAGTGTTCGACGAAGTGATGCTGCCCGCGCCTTGAATGAGGACATCGCTCTGGATCTGAAGGTCTGTGGAGTTGCCGGCGGAGTTCAAGCGGTACGTGCCAGCGTTGTTGAGGGTTGTGGTGATGAAGGCGGCGTTGTTGTCAGATTGGGTGATGGTGGCGGAGTTGCTGACGTTCTCGAGGGCTGCGCCGCCGAGGATGAGCACGGTGCCCAGGCCCGTGATGGAGCCGCCGATGATGCGCGAGGCACCGGTGAGTTGAACCACCCCGCCGGCCGGAGAATCGATGGTGCCGCCGGTGTTGGTGATGACGGTGCTGCCCGTGATGGCAAGGGTGCCGGGGGAGCTGGCGCGAAGGATGCCAGTGTTGATCATGCCCTGGGGGTTCATGTCGATGGTGAGCCCGCCACTGAGATCGGCCAGAACGAGGCCGTTGTTGGTCATGGACATGGAGTTGAAACCAAGCTGCATGGACCCACGGATGGTGTGGCTCGCCGCATTGGTCAGGCGGGCGGCTCCGCCATCGGCGTAGACGCGGTTGGCCTGGGTATTGGAGGAGGTGATCGCACCGTTGCCCGTGACGGTGACGTCACCGCTGATGCGCAGGTCGGTGGCGTTGCCGGCGGACCCCATGGTGAGGATCCCCTCGCCGCTCAGGGTGGAGTTGGTGTGGGTGCCACTGAGGAAGGCGAGGTTGTTGTCGGGAAGCTGCACGAGGCCCGTGTTGACGGTGTTCGCCAGTATGGAACTTCCGAGCAGGCGAACGAGGCCGGTGCCGTTGCGGTCGATGGTGCCGCCCATCACGGCGGAGCCGGTGATATCGACGCGCGAGGCGTCCTCGGCGACGATCAGGCCCTCGGCACCGTTGTTGTCGAACCCGCCGTTCTGGAGCGTGAGCACGGCCCCGTTCTGCGCTCGGAGAACGCCGCGGTTGAGGTAGCCGCCCGCGGCGGGATCGATCACCATGCCGCCGGTCTGTGCGGCAGAGACGGTGGTGCCCGGGAGAGCGATGAAGTTCAGGAAGTTGACGCCGAGTTGTGCGGACCCTGAGACAGTGAGCCCGCCGCTGAAGGTGAGGGTTTCATCACCCGCATTGCCATAGACGCGGTTGGCCGTGGTGTTGGAGGTGGTGAAGAGGCCGGGCCCGTTGATGATGGTGTTGCCAGAGATACGCAGGTCGGTCGGGTTGCCGCCGGAGTTGAGCGTGAACGTGCCCCCTGCGCTGATCGTGTGGCTCGCCTCGAGGAACGCGTGGTTGTTGTCGTTCAGCCGAACCTGGCCGGAGGTGGTGCAGCCAGCGAGGATCGCGCCGCTGCCGAGGGTGATCAACCCGTTGTTCACGGTGGTCAGGGTGCCGTCATCAATCCGCACACTGTTGACGAGCGTGAGGGTGCTGCTGTTGCGGGCCGCGAGGAATCCGCCAGCGGAGTCGTATGTGCCGGTTGAGAGCGTCAGGGTGCCGCCGTCGGCGCTCAGGGTGCCGGTGTTGATGTTCCCGAGCGCATTCGAGTCAATCGTGATGCCGCCCGAGGTCGAGGCGCGGATCTCGCCGAGGTTCGTGATCGCGAGGAAGTTGAGGCCGATCTGCATCGACCCCGCGATGGTGCCCCCCACGCCGTTCACCAGCCGCTCGGTGCCGATGATCCCGTACACACGGTTGGCCTGCGTGTTCGACCCCATGAACACGCCCGGCTCTGCCAGCGACCCCCCGAAGGTGGCGGTGCCGCCGTTGATGCGGAAGTCGGTGGCGTTGCCCGCGCTGTTCAGCAGGATCGTTCCCCGGCAGGACATGAGCCCGGTGATGCCCATCACCCCCTGGTCACCGATGATCGTGAAGTTGGTGCTGTCGCTGATGCGCAGGAGCGCGCCGAGATCAAGCTGGAACTTGTCCACTGTGGGGCTGTTTGAACTGGTGCAGGAGACCCCGATGGGGAAGAGCGGCCCGAAAGTGAAGCCCCCGTTGCCGTTGTTCGGGACGATCCCGCCCGACCAGTTGCCGGGCGTCGAGTAGTTCCCGTTCACCGGGCCGATGAACATGGGAAACTGCTGCTGTGCTGCTGCAAGGGGAGCGAGCGCACAGGTTGCCGCCAGTCCCGCGAGGGCGACGACGGCACGGGGCGAACGAAGGACGGAAGCGGCAAGGCGTGTGGTGGTCTTCATGGTGTGGCTCTTGAACAAGAAACGCGGGCGGGCTGCCCCAACCTGTCGTAGTGCTCCGTGCGCGGCGGTCTGAAACGATCTGTGCTCGAATTCACAGACTACCCCACGTTCTGCGCATGGGCCAGCGTGGCCTCCGGCGAAACACCGAGGCGACCACGAGAAGATGGGGGTTTTTCCCTGCCGCCGGGCGAATGAGTGGTCGCATCAAAGCGTTTTGCGTGCAGGTCGGCAGCGCAATTGCAGGGTCAAACCGTCAGCCACTTTTGATCGCTCCGCGCACTTTCAACCGTGCGCTCGATGAAGCGCACGCCGCGGGACCCGTCGTCAAGGCCGGGGAAGTCGAAGCGCTGCGGGGCATCGGGCAGGAAGTGGCCGGCGAGGATGGCGGCGAAGACGTTGCGATAGATGTTGGCGAAGGCCTCGATGAAGGCCTCCGGGTGGCCGGGGGGAAGGCGTGTCGCGGCGCGGGCCTCATCGCAGAGGCCGGCGTTTCCGCGTCGAAGGGTGCGCTCTGGTTCGCCGAGTGGGCGATGGATGAGCATGTTCGGCTCTTCCTGCCGCCACTCGATGGAGCCGGCGTCCCCAAAGACTCGGAGGCGCAGGTCGTTCTCGCAGCCGATCTCAATCTGCGAGGCGATGAGCACGCCCCGGGCGGCGACGCCGTCCTTGGCATGGAAGCGGAGCAGGAGGTTGGCGTCATCATCAAGGGCGCGACCGGGGACAAAGGTGGTGAGGTCGGCACAGAGGGCCTCGATCTCAAGCCCGGTGACGGTTGAGGCGAGTTGCTCGGCGTGAGAGCCGATGTCGCCGATCGCGCCCCCCACGCCGGAGCGGGCCGGGTCGGTGCGCCAATCGGCCTGCTTCTGGCCTGTGGCTTCAAGATTCGCGGCGAGCCACCCTTGGTGGTATTCGACGATGACTTTGCGAATCACGCCCAGTGCGCCGGTGCGGACAAGGTGGCGGGCCTGCTTGACCATGGGGTAGCCCGAGTAGTTGTAAGTGACGGCGAAGAGCCGGTTCGCGGCGGCGGCGGCCCGGCGCAGTTCCGCGGCCGGGGCCGAGGTGTGGACACGGGGTTTGTCGCAGACCACATGGAAGCCGCAGGTGAGGGCGGCGAGGGCGGCGGGGTGGTGGAGGTGGTTGGGCGTGACGATGATGACGGCGTCGATGCGCTGCCCCTCGGGCAGCCCGCGCTCGGCGTCGAGCATGGCCTCGAAGGTGTCGTACGACCGGGGGAGGCCGCGGCCGTTGTTCCAGGCGAGGGCGGAGGCGCGGGCCCGCTCGGGGGTAGAGGAGAGACACCCGGCGACGATGCGGGCGGCCCCGTCGAGCTCCGCGGCGGCGCGGTGGACGGCGCCGATGAACGCGCCCTGGCCGCCGCCGATGATGCCGAGATTGAGGATGCGGGTGCTCATGGGTCAAGTGTGGGGGGGCGGCGGGGCCGGAGCAAGGGCGCGGCGGCGGACGGAGCGCGGGCCCGGGGTGCGGGCCACTACCCTTGGGGCATGCAGACGTACTACATCACCACGCCGATCGACTACGTGAACGATCGGCCGCACATCGGGCACTGCTACACGACGGTGATGGCGGACGTGGCGGCGCGGTACCAGCGGCTGTTCGGGCGGCGGGTCTTTTTTCTGACCGGCACGGACGAGCATGCGGACAAGGTGGTGACGAGCGGGGCCGAGCACGGGATGGGCCCGCTGGCGTGGGCGGACCGGAACGCGGAGGAGTTCCGCAAGGCCTTCGGCGCCATGGGCTTCACGCACGACGACTTCATCCGCACCACGCAGGAGCGGCACAAGACCAAGGTGATCGAGTATGTGACCAAGCTCCAGAAGCACGATGACGTCTACCTCGGCGACTATGTGGGGTGGTATGACCAGTCGCAGGATGAGTATCTGACGGAGACGGTGGCGCGGGAGAGCCCGCACGGGCCGTTCACAAGCCCGGTGACGGGTCGGCCCCTGGCGAAGAAGGTGGAGAAGAACTACTTCTTCCGGCTGAGCAAGTACGAGGCGCGGCTGCGGGCCCACATCGACGCGAACCCGGAGTTCATCCTTCCTGAGGCGCGCCGGAACGAGGTGCTCGGCCGGCTCCGCGAAGGCCTGCAGGATGTGCCGCTGTCGCGCCCCATCACGGACGACCCGGCCAGCCAGTGGGGCATCCGTGTCCCGGGTGACGAGGCCCACCGGATCTATGTGTGGATCGATGCGCTCTTCAACTATCTCTCGGCCATCGATACGCCCGAGCGCCGCGCCTGGTGGCCGCCGGCGGTGCACGTGATGGCCAAGGACATCCTGTGGTTCCACGCGGTGATCTGGCCCTGCATGTTGATGGCGCTCGGGGAGCCGCTGCCCCGGACGGTGTATGCCCATGCGTACTGGGTGCGCGAGGGCCGCAAGATGAGCAAGTCGCTGGGGAACTTCATCGATATCGACCTGCTGCACGCGTACTGCGCCAAGTTCTCGCGCGATGCGGTGCGCTACTACCTGGTGTCGCAGGGGCCGGCGGGGGCGACAGACTCAGACTTTTCGCACGCGAAGTTTGTGGAGGTCTTCAATGCCGACCTGGCGAACGGGATCGGCAACGCCACCAGCCGGGTGGGGAACATGATCGCCAAGTACTTCGACGGCCGCTGCCCGGATCATGGCGGCAGCGCGGGTGTCGGGGGCGTGGATTGGCCGAGCATTATCTCCACCCATGTGGCCACGGCGATCGCCAAGGCCGATGCGTTTGATCTCCCCGGCGCGCTGGCGGAGGGGTTGAAACTCGTCAACCGCGTGGATGGGTACATCAACGCGACCGAGCCCTTCAAGATCGCGAAGAAACTCGAGCAGGAGCCCGCCAAGCGGGCGGAACTCGGCGCGATCCTCTACCACTGCGCCGAGGCCCTGCGGGTGGCGACGCTCGTGCTTTCGCCCGCGATCCCGGAGGCGGCGGCGCGGGTGTTTGAGAACTGGTCGTGCCCGCCGATCGTGCCCACGGAGGGACACGGGCTGGCCCAGGCGGCCCGCTGGGGCGGCGAGCACGCGCTCAGGCCCGGTCAGGCCATGAAGAAGGGCGACGCACTCTTCATGCGGGCCGACCCGGCGGATGCGCCGCCGGTGGCGGCCGTTTGAAGGGGGAACACGAAGGGATTGGCGATGGTGATATGGGCGTGTTCGATCATTGTGCGCGGACAACGTTCCTTCGTTCCCGTTCAAGAAGGAGCGGCATGGGCTCGGTCGTTGACCAGTTCCTGCGAAACAACGGTGTGCCGTGAACAGAGTCCTTGAGTTCTTTCTTGAGCCGTGGGCGCAGCGTCGGGTTGAAGAGCCCATCCTGAACATCGTTGGCGAAGCAAGTCGCCCGCTCGGTGCCTTCCGCGTTCGACTGCCTTGGGGTGATCCGCGAATAGAGCAGGTGTATGCCGTCCTTCGAGCGGCGGGAATCCCGGAACTCACGCGCACCTCCGGACGCGAGGTTGAGAACTCGCCGCGGGGGTATTACAAAGTCCAGACGCTCCACCGCTTCACCCCAGAGGAGTACGCGACGGCGGAGTACCTGTGGCTGATGGGGCGCACGCTGGAGTCGTATCTCGCGGTTCTTCATCGCGGAGCGGACGGGGAACTGCTCGTTCACGGCCTTCGCCCCCCGCCGCGTGACAAGCTCTATGGCACAGAGGAGCCGGTGATTTCGGACACGTTGTTCGTGCCGGAGATCGAGGCGGAGGGGTTTGTGGGGATGGCTTTTCGAGGGACGAAGATGGCGGTCCAGACGAGGGAGCGGGATGCCGTGGGGGTGCCTGTGCTGAAGATCGTGCCGGGACTCCGCGATCGCGGGTTTGTGGAGATCTTCCCCACGGTCGAACTCCCGGCAATGGTCTCCGGGGAGATTGAGTGGATGCAGTACGACCCGGGCCATGTCGCCCGCCCGACGGGGCCCGGGACACCGCGCACGCCCGGGTTCGATGACTTCCAGCCGGTCTACACGCGCACCGCGCTCCGGTCAGCGGGGGCGTTCGACATCGCGCGGACGCTGGAGTTCCGATCTGCGCGATACCCGGAAGATCGAATGTACATCACCTCGCAGCGGTTCCGACAGTTCCTTTGTCGGCACGGGATCGAAGCGGAGTGGGTGCCGGTGAAGATCATCGAGGATTGACCGCTCGATCAACTTGGCCGGGCGGATGGGCGCGAGCGTGTGCCCTTTTGTTGCCGCACGCGGTGCGGATTCATCGCTTCGTGTCAGGTGAGCCCGCCAACCCAAGCGCCAGCCGCAGGAAACGCTCGTTGCCGAAGGCGCGCCCGCCAGCTGTGTTCTCCGCAAAGCGGACGATCACCATGCTGTACTGCGGGATCACGAAGAGCCGCTGTTTGCCCAGTCCCGCGGCCATCATGACGGTGAGGGGTTTGCCGTCGGGGCCGGTGACGGCGGGGCCGACCTCCTGATCGAAGCCGCGGCGGACGAGACGCTCGCGGAGGGAGAGGCCGTCGGCGGCGTCGCTCGAGTTGTTCTTGCCGTTGATGAGCCACCAGGTGAGGCCGTATGCGGGGTTGGCCGCGCTCGGCTTGAAGAGTTCGGCAAGCAGATCGCTCTTGACGATGGTTTGGGGCGGGGGCGGCTCCTTGCCGGGGTGGGCCGGGCTCGGCCATTTGCCCTGCAGGCGGACCATTTCGCCGAACTTCGCCCACTCCGCCGGCGCGAGCATGCACCCGCCGGGGAGGTTCGGATTCCCTGCGCCGTCCTTGCCGAACCGGCCGACTTTCAGGCCGATCGGCTCGAAGATCGTCCGCGTCATGTACGCAAGCACATCGGTCTCGGGGAACTTCGCCGGGTCGGCATCGTGCGCGGCCACGAGCTTTCGTCGCAGAACCTCGCCGAAGGCGTAATAGTGCGATGGGCCGTATTCAAACGTGGAGCCCGGCGCGTGCTTCATGGGGAGCGCGAGCGCGGCCGCGGCTTTGTCGTCCGCCGGCGTGCGGCCCCGTGTGCGGTCGCGGCGTGTCTCTGTCCCCGGGCCAAGAACGCGGCCGCCCCCCGCGCTGCCGACGGTCTCGTCCCCCGGCTCAAGCCCGCTCGAGAGCGAGAGCAAGTGCCGGATCGTGATCTTCGCCTTGCGCGGGTTGTTCTTCCACTCTGTCAATGTGTCTGCGGCCAGTTCATCAAAGGATGAAATGAGGCCATCCTGAATGGCCCGGGCCGCGATGACGCCCGAGAAACTCTTGGTACCGCTGGCCAGCGGGTGCATCCGGGCCATGTCCCAGCCGTTGTCAGCCCGCTCAAAGACGATCTTTCCATCGACCATGACGAGCATGGCGCGCCCGGCGAGGCCAGCGGAATAGTCCGCCGCCGCGGCGAAGTCGGCCGTTGCCGGGGCGCGGACGGGGGAAGCCGCGGGGGCGGGTGTCGATTGCGCCTCGACCGGTGCCCCGGGAGCGAGTGCAAGACCAGCGGTGAGCAAGATCAACAGGAGGGGTGAGCGCATCATGGGGCTTTGGGGGTCGTGAGGGTGAAAGGTGCGGATGGAGGAACGCGGGCGGGGGCGAGGGATTGCGGGCAGGCGATTATGGGAATCCTCGCGAATACGGGCGATTTGCATGGCCGCGCGGTTTGTGATCGCTAACATACTTCCATGTGGGGACTTGCGCTTGGCACAGCGGGTCTGCTGGCGGCGGCGTGTGGCGCCGGGTGGTTGGTGCGCAACCCACGGGCGGATGTCCACTACGGGCTGGTTTGGCTGGTGGGGTGCCTGTATGCTCGTCTGGTGCAACGCGCCCGCTTCGGTGGGCGCGATGTGCTCAAGGGTCTGCGCCCCGGTGAGGGGCTGGTGGTGGTGGCTAACCACACATCAGGAATGGACCCGATCCTGATCCAGGTGGGGCTGCGCGAGCGCGAGGTCCGCTGGGTGATGACGAGGGAGATGCGCGTGCGTGCGCTCGACCCGGTGTGGGCGTACCTTGACATTATCTTCGTGGGGACCGATGGTGCCCGGAGCGGGACGTCGGAACTCGCGGCGGTGAAGGAGATGATCCGGCACGTCAAGCGGGGCGGGGTGCTGGGGATCTTCCCGGAAGGGCGCATTGTGCGTCCGCGCGGGACGCTGCACCCCTTCCAGCCGGGGGTGGGCAGCATTCTGGCCCGCACGGGTGCGCGGGTGCTCCCGGTGTTTGTCCGCGGGACGCCGGAGACCGAGACAGCATTCTCAAGTCTCTTTCGATTTGGGCGGGCCCACATTGAGTATCTGCCGTTGATCGAGACACGCGGGAAGACGGGCGAGCAGATTGTGGCCGAGTTGCAGCAGGTCTTTGAGAGCGAACTCCGGGCGGGAGAGCCGCGCGACGCGGGCGATGGTGAACGGGCAGCGGCAACGCCCTCGGGCTTTGGAACACCCCCGCGCCGCAGTGCGGCCCACCCGGGCTGATGCGCAGGACGCAGGCCTGGAACGCCAAGGGCCGGTGAGATTTCAATCCAAGCAGTCGATCAAGCGCGGCGAAGGGTCGGTGTGCAGGGGTAGAACGGCAGCACACCGACCCCCCTTTCGGCTGGGGCCGCGTCACCAGTTGTTCTTTGGTTGTCGCTCCAGAAGGCGCGGGTGTGCGCGGAGCAGTGCGGCCGCAGGCGGGGCTGCGTCAGGCCGCCCGGCCCGCGGCGGCGGAAAGGTCGTCAAAGATGCGGGTGATGCCCCGGAACGTCCACCCCGCCCCTTCGATCAGGGCCTCATCCTCGGCGGGATTGAGCGTGAGCCCATCGAGCGTGGTCTTGAACTCCGCCCAGCGCGGGCGCTGTTGATCGCCGTGGGGGTTGAGGTACGTGTCCGCGGCTCCCGCGGCGATGTTCAGGGTCTTGCGGATAGCCGCGGCGATGAAGAGGCCGCCGTTGGTGCTCCCTTCGAGCACATAGAGCGCACCGAGCAACGTGGGGGCCTGGTCGGTCGTCAAGTTGGCGAGGCGGGTGGCCATCTCCACCGTGGCGGGCGTGGGCCCGGCGAGTGTGTGGCCGAGCGCGGCGACATCGGCGCTTGCGTGCCGGGCCCGAAGGTGATGCTCGCGGAAGAGCGCGCGGGTTCGTGGTTCGATTTCGCGCAGGCGGAGCAGCGCGGCATCAAGGGCCTCGTGCAGGTGGTGCATCTGGGAGAGGTACGCGGCGTAGGCCCCCGGGGTGGCGCGGCCCGCGACAAGGTCGGCCTGGATGGGGTGGGTCTCCGCGGCGGTGTGAAGGTCGCGGGTCGAGGTCTTCAGCCGTTCAGAGATGGGCGGGCGCGCGGCGGCGCCGGGGATGAGTTTGGCGAAGGGACAGCGCGAGGCGGGGGCGGTGGTCATGCGTTGCTCGGCAATGTGGGCTCGCGGCGTTCAAGAACGCCAAGGCGCAGGAGGAAATCGAGTGCGGCCCGCTGCTGGCGCGGAGGAAAGGTGTTGAGTTCGCGTCCCGAGCATCCGGCCCGGGGGGCAAGCATATCGGGAACTCGGATCTCGTCGCCCCGGCGTTCGCGGTGAACATCAATCACGGCGGCAAAGAGCGC
This sequence comes from Phycisphaerales bacterium, assembly GCA_052388255.1. Taxonomy (GTDB): domain Bacteria; phylum Planctomycetota; class Phycisphaerae; order Phycisphaerales; family UBA1924; genus JAEUIX01. The sequence goes on along the minus strand of JBQTIJ010000371.1, from coordinate 7,792 downwards.
GTCCGCGGCGTCGCAGAGATCCGTGTGCGAGAGGTGGAGTGCGGGTTCATCAAACATGGTGGCGTTCGCGGAAGAACCGGGAGACTCAGCGCGAGGCGAGGGCGATGATGCTCCCCCCGACCGCGAGGTAGACAAGACCCTTGATCAGGCAGAACACGAAGTACGCGGCCCCGAACCTGACCATGAACCGCCGGAATGCGGCCCCACTCAACGACTCCGGGCGACGGTGGAGGACGAGTGCAAGTCCCCGCTTAAGGAGATTCGGGTTCGACCGTCGCCCAGAGTCGATGGGTGGTGGTGTCTGAATGGTGAGGGTGGCATTCATGGATGCAACTGAGAATCAGTCGCAATGAGAATACCAGGGGCCTGATTCAGTGTCAAGTCCAAATGGGTGTCCCTTGTGCGTGTGGACAACCGGTGGACCCCGAATGCTCTGGATGTTCTGGAATCAGGCCCGCGTTTGCTGCGCGAGCCAATGCATGACTATCCGCGCCGGGGGGACAAGGTCAGGATCGGCCGCGAAGGTGGGGGCGTTTGCGAGCGGGGCCCAGCGCGATTCGGTGTACTCAAAGGTGTGGGCGGGGTCGGTGGCCCGGGGGGGATGGGCGGGGTCGATGGTCGAGCCAAGGTCGGCGCGGATGATGACATCCACACTGTGGGCGTGTTCATCCTGAACGAAGGCGACGGCGCGAGCGCTCAATGGGTCAAGCGTGAGAGCGAGTTCTTCGTGGGCCTCTTCGATGAGCGCGTCCACCAGCGCGGTGGGGCTCAGGGTTCCATCAGCGCGAAGGCGGACGCCGCCCGCGGGGGCGATCTCAAGAAGCCCGCCGTAGATGCGGGTCTGTGAGCCGCGGCGCGCGAGGAGGATGTGTGGCAGGCCGGCGCGGTCGCGCGCCATGAGGAGACCCTTGACGCCAAGGAGTCGGACACCAAGGTCAAGCGTGAGGTCCTGAACGACAAGGCGCTTGAAGGTATCGGGTGCGAGTGTGAGTTGGCCGGTGGTGGGGTTGGCTGATCGGACAGCAAGGATGGGTCCGTCGTGCAGGCGCGGGTTGGCGGCGCAGGCGCGGGACCAGCGTTGCTCGATCTCGGCCGAGGGGGCGGCGGCCGGTTGGATGGCGGACGAGAGCGCGAGCGTGGGGGCGAGGGCGTGGAGAGTCTGGAGAGGGATGTCAGGTCGCGAGAGCGGCACGGCGGGGAGTGGTAGGAAGGCGGGCCGCTCTCGGGCTCACTGGTCGCGCTTCTCGGGGCCGGTCTCGACCTTGGAGTCGTCGCGTTTGGCTTCGACCTTCTCGTCGGCCTTGGCGAGTTCGCGGAGGCGGTCGAGGGCCTTCTGCGGTGCCGTGGCTTCTTGCGAGCGCGTCTGCGGATTGCGGGCACGGCGGCCGGGCGTGGCGTTGACCTGCACATCCGCCACGAGGGGGTTGCCCTCCAGCCGGACACCCTTGATAGTGATCCATTCGCTGAGGGGGACCTTCATCATGAAGCCCTCGCCGACATTCGAGTATTGCGACACCAGGACGGCGCCGGCGGTCTGGGAGCCCACCAGCGGCGCAGCCCGGAGTTCGCGGAGCGCGGCCGCGACGATCTCGCTCGCGCTGGCGCTGGCGCGGTTGATGAGCACGGCGACGCGCCCTTCGTAGGGCTTGAAGCGGAGCGAGCGGCGCGTCTTGACCTTCTCATCCGCCCATGCCGCGACGGCGACCGCGTCGGCGGGGTCCTTGCCTGTTGATTCGGCGTAGCGCTCGGTCATGGAGCGCGAGACCTGGGTGCCGATGGTGGATCCTGGGGGGAGAAAGCACGAGAGGAAGTGGACCATGTTGGAGAAGTCGCCCCCGCCGTTGTTGCGAAGATCGACGATGATGAAGGGCTTCTCGCGGGCGCTCTCGATGAGTTTCTGGATGTTCGCCCGGTCGTAGCCGGCGGAGAAGGTGGGGATGGTCAGCACCGCGGCGTCGTCGGCGAGGTTCTCGATCGTCTCGGGGTCGCGGGTTGAGAACTCGGCCCGGGTGATGGTGACCTCGCGCTCTGCACCCTCTTCATCGCGGAGTTTGAGTTTGACCTTGGTGCCCGCCGGGCCGCGGATCTGATCGACGGATTGGTGGGGCTTCCCGTCGATCTCGATGACGGTCTCGCCGAGTTTGAGGCCGGCCTTCTCGGCCGGCGCGCCGGGGACAAGCCGGACAATGCGGACACCACCCTCGGCGGGCTCAGAGGTGATGCCGATGCCGGCGATGGTGGTCTTGTTGAGGTTCTTGGCGGCCGAAGGTGGGACGAGTTCAAGGTGCGAGATGCCGATCTCGCTGAGGGCACGGTTGAGGACGCGCGAGAGGGCATTGACATCCTCGGCCCGCTCGATGCGCTCCTTGTACTTCTCAAGGATCTCCGGCCAGCGCTTCTTGAAGTCGACGCCCGCGGCGAAGGCGCGGCCCTCAACCATCCGCTGGGCCCGCTGCATGACCTCGTCGCGCTGTTCCGGGGTCAGGGCTTGCGCCAGCGCCGGGCGCTGCGCGACAAGGATCAGGAACGCGGCCAGCACGCCCAAAAGGAGTCGGGCGGGGTGGCTTGGCCGGGCGATGGAGTGGAGGGGCATTGCCCACTTCTACGGCGAAGGGGGCCTGTGAGTTGCTCGCGCCGTGGCCAATCCGGCCCCGATCAGGTGGGGATTCGGGTGAATCGGGGGTGGCCTGGGCGGTCCTGCCAGCGGGGGCCGCCGTCACAGACCCCCGACCGGCTACCGTCAGCGACGCCGCGACGATCAGGCGATCCGAAGGGGGCCGGGGCGGCACGAGAGGGCGGAGCGAACATGGCTGAGCGTGGCGTCGAGAACTCGGGGAATGGTGCGGCAACGAAGGCGCCCAAGGGGGCTGCGCGGGGCGCGATCGCCAAGCAGGAGGGAGTTGGCGCGCCGGACGGCCCAGCCCCGGCCCGGGCCCGCTTCGCTCACCTGCACCTGCACACCGAGTACTCGCTGCTTGACGGCGGGAACCGCATCGACAAACTGGTGGCGCGGGTGAAGGAACTGGGGATGGACGCGGTGGCGGTGACCGACCACGGGAACATGCACGGGGCGGTGGCGTTCTACAGCGCGTGCAAGGAGAAGGGGATCAAGCCCATCCTTGGCGTGGAGGCGTATGTCGCCCCCGGGGCGCGGACAGACCGAACCTACACCGGCAGCGGCGACGGGGGCTTTCACCTCGTGCTCCTGGCGGAGAACAACAAGGGGTGGGAGAACCTGCTGGTGCTCTGCAGCGAGGCCTATCTCACGGGCTTCTACTTCAAGCCCCGCATCGATCGGGAACTCCTCGAAAAGCACAACGAGGGGTTGATCGCGATCAACGGGCACCTTGGGAGCGAGATGGGTGATGCGCTGCTGGAGTTTGAGCGGAGCGCGAGCGAGCAGGCGTGGAACAAGGCGGTGGAATCAGCGTCATGGCACCGGCGCGTCTTTGCGCCGACGGAGCGCGGGCCACGGTTCTATGTGGAACTGCAGCACCACCTGCTCGAGCAGAACGCGCTCAACCCCCACCTGATCAAGATCGCGCGGGAACTGGCCCTGCCGCTGGTGTGCGACAACGACAGCCACTTCCTCCGGCGCGAGGACCACGATGCGCACGACACGCTGATCTGCATCTCGACCGCGCGCTCGAAGACCGACGAAGACCGGATGCGCTACCCGGAGGAAATCTACGTCAAGAGCCCGGAGGAGATGGCGGAGGTCTTTGCGCCGTACGGGGCGGCAGGCCGCGAGGCCCTGGCCAACACCGTGGCCATCGCGGACCGCTGTGACGTCACCCTGCCACTGGGGGGCAACAACGCGCCCATGGTGCGCGTGCGGAAGAAGGAGGGCGCTGCACCTGCGGCCGGGGACGCGGCTTTCAAGGGCGATCTCACCGCCTGGTATGCTGCGTTCTGTGCCCGCTTTGAGGTTGTGCCGTTTGCTCTCCCTGGGCCGGAGACCGAAGCGGCGGAGCGGGCTCGGCTTCTTGAGGTGGCCAAGAGCGAGTGTGACGCGGCCTTGCGCGAGTTGGCGGAAGCGGGGTTTGTGTGGCGGTACGGCACGGGTGAACGCGGCGGCGATCGTGCCGCCCGACTGGAGCGCGAACTGCGCATCTTGTGCGATAAAGGGATCGCGGCGTACTTCCTGATCGTCTGGGACTTTGTGAACTGGGGGCGGCAGAACGGCATTCCGGCCCTGGCCCGCGGCTCGGGCGTGGGGACCATGGTGGGGTACACGCTCGGGCTCAGCAACGCCTGCCCGGTGCGCTATGGGCTGCTCTTTGAACGGTTCACCGATCCCGATCGATCGGAATACCCCGATATTGATATCGACCTCTGCCAGGACGGGCGGCAGCGCGTGATCGATTACGTCCGGGCCAAGTACGGGCACGTGGCCCAGATCATCACCTTTGGAACGCTCAAGGCGCGGGCGGCGATCCGCGATGTCGGCCGGGTCTTCGGGATGCCCATCTCGGAAGTGGACAAACTCGCCAAACTGGTGCCTGAGCAGCTTGGCGTGACCCTTGACAGCGCGCTCGAGCAGGAGCCCGACCTGAAGCGGCTGTACGAGGATGACCCGAAGGTGCGGCGCATCATCGACAACGCCAAGGGCATCGAGGGGCAGGCCCGGCATGCGAGCGTGCACGCCGCGGGCGTGATCGTGGCGACGCGCCCGCTGCACGAGATTGTGCCGCTCTATCGGCCGACGGATGCGAAGGCGGGCGAGGTGGTGACGCAGTGGGACGGCCCGACATGCGAGAAGATGGGCCTGCTGAAGATGGACTTCCTTGGCCTGCGCACCGTGAGCGTGATCGAGCGGGCCAAGGCGCTTATCCGGGGCGCGCTGAGCGAGGACGAGATCTGGCGAGCCGTGGGACGCGCCGGGAGCGATCGCTCCGGCCCGCACCCGCTGGACCTTGATCGCCTGACCTTCGACGACCAGCGGGTGTTTGAGATGTTCCGGCGCGGCGATACGACGGGTGTCTTCCAGTTTGAATCGCCCGGGATGCGGCGGCTGCTGATGGATATGAAGCCCGACCGGCTGGAGGACCTGATCGCGGCGAACGCGCTCTTTCGGCCGGGTCCGATGGACCTGATCCCGGATTACAACCGGCGCAAGCACGGCCAGGAGCGCGTGCCCTCGGTCCATCCGATCGTGGACCAGTACACGGCGGAGACCTACGGCGTGATGGTTTATCAGGAACAGGTCATGCAGATCGTGCACGGCCTGGGCGGGATCAAGCTGCGCGATGCCTACTCGCTCATCAAGAACATCAGCAAGAAGAAGCACGACAAGATTGAGAAGGAGCGCCCGAAGTTTGTGGAAGGTGCCCAGAAGCAAGGGCTGACCAAGAATGGCGCGGAAGAACTGTTTGAGCTGATCCTGAAGTTCGCTGGGTATGGCTTCAACAAGAGCCACTCGACGGGGTACGCGATTGTGGCGTACCAGACGGCGTACCTGAAGACCTGCTTCCCTCGGCAATACATGGCGGCCTTCCTGACGTTTGAATCTGGCGCCAGCCAGACGGCCGACTGGGTGCCGTATCTGGAAGACTGCAAGAACACGCGGACCATCGACCCCGAGACCGGCGCGACCCTGACGGTGGGGCTGGAGGTGCGCCCGCCGGACGTGAACCTCTCGCAGGCGGACTTCGCCGTGGTCTTTGTGGAGGGCGAGCCGGCGCGGGCGGATCGTGGCCACGTGCGCTTCGGGCTCAAGGGCATCAAGGGCGTGGGCGACAAGGCGATCGAGAGCATCATCCGCGAGCGCACACCGGCCAAGGGGCCGGCGCGGCCCTTCGTCTCGCTCCATGAGTTCTGCGAGCGCGTGCCCATCGGTGGGACGGGCGGAAACGCGGGGAGCGTGAACAAGGCGACCATCGAGGCGCTGGTCAAGTGCGGGGCAATGGACGGGCTGCACGGGCGGGCCCACAGGGCCGCGATGGCGGCGAGCATCGAGGGCGCGGTGAGCGCCGGGGTGACGGCCCAGCGCGATCGGGCCTCCGGGCAGACCTCGCTCTTTGGCGGGCCCGAGCCGGCGCAGCCGGGGGCAAGCAGCGCGGCGAAGGCCTCCCCCGATGGCGCGGGGCTGGTCCGCGTCACGCCCTGGTCCGAGCAGGAGACGCTCGCCTTTGAGAAGGAGGTCGTCGGCCTCTATCTGAGCAACCACCCACTCGACCAGCACGCACAACTGATCGGCCAGATCGCCAACACCACCACGCGCCGCGTGCGCGACCGGCTGGTCGCTCAGGACATGCGCGTGGTCATCGGTGCCGCTATCCAGGGCGTGCGCACGCTCATCACCAGGACCGGGGCCCGGGCCGGGTCGAAGATGGGAATCGTCACCATCGAGGACAAGGAAGGCACCATCGAGAGCGTCGCCTTCAGCGAAGTCTTCGCGAAGTTCGCCGACGTGCTCACGGTCGATCGGATCGTCTTCGTCGTCGGCAAAGTCGATCAATCCCGGGGCGACCCGCAGATCATCATCGAGCGGGTGCTCACGCTCGAACAGGGCGCGGCCGCGCTCGCCCGCGGATTCCGCCTCATTGTCGATGAGCGCACACTCAACGGCGGATCCGCCGGTGCGCTCGAAGCCGCGGCGGAACTCATGCGTTCAGCCGTTCGCGCAGCGCCCGCGGCCGACGCCGAGGGCGGCGCGTCGGTGGCGGCGGCGCCGATCCCACTGGAGGTGGTGGTGCGGACACACGCGGCGACGGTGGTGCTCGACGCGGGCCGGGCCCGGCTGCCGCTGGGGCCGGCGTTGTTGACGCCGCTCCGCGGACTGCTGGGCGAGGGGAATGTGATGCTGATCGGGCCGAAGATCGAACAGGCACGGCGCGAGGAGAAGCCGTGGCAGAAGCGGGGGAACTGAGGCGCTTCGACGAGTCGGTCGCGCCCGGGAGAACTCGGTGGTTTGCACGGTTTGTCGCACACTCCCTCACGCCAGTTCAAACACCAGCGCCTCCCCACCCTCGCTGCTTGAGAGTGTGAGTGTTGCCTCATCGCTCACCGCCGCACCGTCGCCCGCGCTCAGCGGGTGGCCATTGAGCTCGATCGAGCCGCGGAGGACCTGCACATACGCGTGGCGGCCCGCAGGCAGGGCTACGGCCGCGGACCGGCCTGGCCCCAGCGTGGTGATGTGAACGGTGGCGTCGGAGTTGATCTTCGCCGAGCCGTCGCGCCCGTCCGCCGAAGCGATGGTGCGCAAGGGCGCTGCGTCGGTCGCAGGAGGGATGTGCAGATCGGTGTACCCCGCGCGGGTCGAGGCCTGGTCGGGGATGATCCAGATCTGGTAGAGGTGTGTTGGCTCGGTCGAACTGGGGTTGAACTCGCTGTGCTCAATCCCCTCGCCCGCAGACATCACCTGGGCCATGCCGGGGCGGAGTTCGCGCACATTGCCGAGGGTGTCGCGGTGGGCAAGCCGACCGGCCAGCACCACCGTGATGATCTCCATGTTGTCATGCGGGTGCTGGCCGAAGCCGCGGCCGGGAGCGATCACGTCATCGTTGATCACGCGGAGCGCGCGAAACTGAACATGCTCGCGATCGACATAGCGACCGAAGGAGAACGTGTGGGCTGTCTTCAGCCATCCGTGATCAAACGTGCCACGGGTCTCGGCCTTTCGGATGGTGATCATGGCTGGTCCTTTCTCAATACATTGACGTCTATCTATACGCTAAGCCGCCGATCCGGTTCGCGCGGGGCGAGCGCGGCCCGGGGTACGCTCAGTGATGCGCACGCTCCTTGCGGCCATGCTCGTGCTTCAGCCGCCTGACCCGGCCGCGCAAACTGC
>JBQTIJ010000370.1:0-2004 GCA_052388255.1 Phycisphaerales bacterium | reverse complement strand
GCGAGCGTTCGGAGTGATCCGCCAAAGAACGAAGGAGGAACCGCCGTGAAGGAAACCGTAGCGGTCGCCCCCGCGACCGAGGCGGTGCTGCCCGATCCCCAACCCGCGATGCTCGGGCAGTTGGTGGGTGTGGCGAAGGAGGGGCTTCTGGCATTGTCGGTCGGGGTGGGGCTGGGGGTGCTCGCGGAGTTGATGGCGGAGGAGGTCGACGACGTCGTCGGTCCGGTCGGACGCCATGACGCCCGACGGGTCGCTGTGCGCCATGGCACCACCGTCGGGGAGGTGACCCTCGGCGGGCGCAGGCTCCCGGTGGAGCGTCCGCGGGTGAGGACCGCCGACCGGGGCGCCGAGGTCCCGCTTGGCACCTACACGCATTTCGCCTCGCGTGACCCGCTGACGGCGCTCGTGTTGGAGCGCATCCTGGCGGGAGGGTCGATGCGCGGCTACCGCCGCCAGCAGGAGCCGGTCGGCGCCGGGGTCGAGCGGGTCTCGCGTGCCACGTCGAAGTCGGCGGTCTCGCGCATGTTCGTCGAGCGCACCCGCAGCGCCTTCGGGGAGTTGATGGGCCGGCGCCTCGACGATGTGCGCCTCGCGGCGATGATGCTCGACGGGATCGACCTGGGGGAGCGCACCCACGTCGTGGCGTTGGGAATCACGACGCAGGGAGTCAAGATCCCGCTCGGGCTGTGGGAGGGCTCGACCGAGAACACCACCATCGTGCGCACCCTCCTCGCGGATCTGGTCGAGCGCGGCTTGGATCCCGAGCAGGGCATCCTCTTCGTGATCGACGGTGGCAAGGCCCTCAGACGCGCGATCCGCGACGTGTTCGGCGAGGCCCCCGTCCAACGCTGCGTCCGCCACAAGGACCGCAACGTCACCGACCACCTGCCCGAACGCGCACGGCCGGGTGTGCGCTCACGCCTCCGGGCCGCCTGGGCTGAGGCCGACCACGCCCGCGCCAAACAACGCCTGAGTCAGCTCGCGATCGAGCTGGAGCGCACCTACCCAGACGCGGCAGGCTCGCTCAGAGAAGGCCTCGATGAGACGCTCACCGTCACCGCCCTCGGGCTGCACCCCCAGCTTCGCCGCACCCTCCAGTCGACCAACCCGTGCGAATCGATGATCGAGATCGTCCGCCACGTCCAACGAAACGTGAAGCGCTGGCAACCCGGGGACATGGCATTGCGCTGGACCGCCGCCGGCATGCTCGAAGCCGAACGGAAGTTCCGCCGCGTCGTCGGCTACGAACACCTCGCCGCGCTGGTCACAGCCATCGAACACCAGCACGAACCATCGACCACGACGAAGGAGGCCGCTACACTCGTCCCCGCCTAACCATCACCGGACCGCCGCCGGCAAAGATCCACACCACGCGGGACATCCTCCCGCGTGGATCAAGGGCACCCGCTTCGCCATCCGCCGCCGCTCAGTTCGTGTTGCGCTGCATGCCCTTCGCTGCCGAACCCCTCGAGGCCAGGGTGCTGAGCATGACCCGCGGAGCCCGGGTACCGCAACCGAGCATGGGGGACATGGGCACAGGAAGGCCGTCTCATGGTGGGCGCCAGAGGAGCTCCACGTCGGCCGCTTGGGCTTCGTATGCCCACCCGGGCGGCATGGGCTCATGGTGGCGGGCCACGCAGGAGGAGCAGCGGTGGCGACGAATTGGTGCGCGACCACCTGGTCTCGAGCACGCAAGGAGGACCCCGTGAGGATCATCGCCGTCAGCAACCAGACGGGGGGGGTGGGGAAGACGACCACGGTCATCAACCTCGCCGCCGCCGCCCGCCGCGCCGGATGCCGGGTGTTGACGATCGACGCCAACCCCCAGGCCCATCTCTCCCGCCACCTCGGCGCCGACCCCGACGCGATCGGTCTTTCGGCGCTTCTTCGTGCCGCCGCAGCCATGCAACTCGACGAGGAGATGCTTCGCGCACTGCTCGATCAACCCCGCCACAGCGCGATCGACTGCGGAGACCTGATCCCCGCCGAGTCCACGCTCGACGA
>JBQTIJ010000369.1:0-5633 GCA_052388255.1 Phycisphaerales bacterium | reverse complement strand
TTGTGGACCAGATCCGGCGGCTGATGTTCGTCTTTGAGGACATCAAGATGGTTGACGACAAGGGGATCCAGACGCTGCTCAAGGAGGTCGACAACGACGAACTGGGGCTCGCACTGCGGACGGCGAGCGACGTGCTCAAGGAGAAGATCTTCAAGAACATGTCCGAGCGTGCCGCGGCGCTTATCCGCGAGGACATGCAGTTCTCCGGCCCGGTTCGCGTGAGCGATGTCGAGACGGCCCAGCAGCGGATCGTGGACATCGTGCGCCGACTGGAAGACGCGGGCGAGATCATCATCGCCGGTCGCGGCGGGCAGAACGAACTGCTGGTCTGAACTGTGCAACGTCGTCTCTCGCTTTGACGTGACGTTCCCCACCCTCCACCCGCCCTCCCCGTGCCACTCATCCGCCATGCCAATCTGAAAGACCTTGCCCGCGACGCGGTGGTGCTCGACCTGGGCGACCTGCGCCGCCAGTCTGAGGCGATGATCGCCACGGCGAAGGAGCGGGCGGCGCGGGCGGTGGCAGAAGGGGAGGCGGAGCGTGCCCGCCTGATTGCCGGAGCGGAGGCCGAAGGTGTGGCACGCGGGGAAGCGAAGGGCCTTGCGGAAGGCCGAACGCGAGGGGAGCGCGAGGGGCGCGAGGCCGCGCTCATCGAGCAACGCGAGGCCCTCGCGAAACTCGCGACCGCGTGGGCGGGCGGGCTTGAGGTCTTCGTCGGGGCGCGGGAACGGCTGCTGGCGGAGGCCCGGCGGGATGTCATTCGGCTTGCGGCGGCGATGGCGCGGAAGGTGACACACCGGGCGATCGAGCTTGATCCGTCGGTGGTGACGGCGCAGATGGAGGCGACGCTCCGGCTTGTAATGCGGCCGACGCGCGTGTCGATTCGCGTTCATCCGGAGGATCGGGCCTTGGCGACCGCCGCGCTGCCCGACGTGCTGGAACGGCTTGGCAACGGGCTTCATGCAACGGTGATCGACGATGCAACGCTCGCCCGCGGCTCGTGTGTCGTTGAACTTGGCGACCAGGCCGGGGGAAGCGCGATCGGCGGGGGAAGCGGCAGTGGGAGCGGCACCATCGATGGGGAGATCGACGGGCAGCTTGATCGCATTGTCGCGGAACTGCTGCCGGGATCGCAGGCCCCTTCACGCACAACACCGCCGGAGCCGGGTCCTTCGGCGACGGGTGGACCTGGAGCGGTCTCGTGAGCGTCTCTGGTGCCACCATCGGTTCACAGATCCAGACCGTCATGCGGGCCGCGGCCATCCGCGTGAGCGGGCGGGTCACTGCGGTGCGCGGGCTGACGGTGCTGGTCCATGACCTGCCGCTGCCGATGGGTTCGATGGTGGGGATCGACGCTTCCGCGGCGTATGACACTGGGGTCGCGCTCGGCCAGGTGGTAGGGTTCAGCACGGGCTCCACCGTGGTGATGATGCTGGGGAGCACCGCGGGCGTTCGGCCGGGCGACCGGGCCATGGGGCTTCAGACCGCGCAGACTGCGCCCGTCGGCGATGGGCTGCTGGGGCGATGTGTGGACGGGCTGGGGCGACCGATCGACGGGCTGGGGCCGGTGCTTGATGTGATGGCGCGCGAGGTCGATCCGCCGCCGATGACCCCACTGGCGCGCGGCCGCATCACATCACCGCTACACACCGGCGTGCGCGAGCTCGTCTTGATGACGACGCTCGGGCGGGGTCAGCGGCTGGGCATCTTCGCTGGGCCGGGGGTGGGCAAAAGCACGCTTCTCTCGACCATCGCACGGAACGCAGCGTGTGACGTGGCAGTGCTGGCCCTGATTGGCGAACGCGGACGCGAGGTTCGCGACTTCATCGAGCATGCGCTGGGGCCGGAGGGGTTGCGCAGGTCCGTCGTCATCGCCAGCACGAGCGACGAATCGCCGCTGCTGCGCATTCGGGCGGCCCTGACAGCGTGTGCCACGGCGGAGCATTTCCGGGACCAGGGCAAGCATGTGCTTCTGCTGATCGACTCCGTGACGCGGTTTGCGCATGCGCACCGGCAGATCGGGCTTTCAGTAGGCGAACCGCCGGCGAGCAAGGGGTACACGCCGAGCGTGTTCAGCGCTATGGCCCGGCTGCTCGAGCGGGCCGGGGTCGTGGGCGACGGGGCGGAGGCGGGCTCAATCACGGGCCTGTACACCATCCTTGTCGAAGGCGACGACATGACCGAGCCGATCGCGGATGCGGCCAGGGGAATTCTGGATGGGCACGTTGTCCTCTCGCGCGCACTGGCGCAGCGCTCGCACTTCCCGGCGATTGATGTGCTCGACTCGGTGAGCCGCGTCGCGGATGCGGTCTGCGACACGGCCCACGTGGCGGCCCGGCGGCACGCGGCCCGGCTGCTCTCGGCGTATCGCGAGGTGGAGGACCTGGTCCAGATCGGGGCGTATGCGCGGGGTTCAAGCCCGGAGACGGATGTCGCTATCGCCTATCAAGGGAAGATCAATGAGTTGCTCCGGCAAGGGCCGCAGGACCGTGAGAGTTTCGAGTCGGCCCGATCACGCCTCGTGAAACTCGCACTTGAGTCCGGCAACGCCATCGGGCGGGGCGCGGCCCGCGCGGGCACATGAACCACCACGAGGAGCGATGAATGAGCCGCGGGTTTGTCTTTGAGCTCGAGACGGTGCTGGAGCAGCGGCGGCGGCAAGAGCGCGTTTATCAACTGGCGGTGGCGGAACTTGAAACGCGCCGCCGCGGGATTGAGGAGATGGTGGCGGAGACACACCGGCGGATCGCGGCGGGGCGGGATGAACTCCGACAGTCGTTGACGCCAACCGGCACCCGCTTGCCGGGGCCAGAGCACGCGAGCGTCAATCTCACGGCAGTTCGGTTGAGCGCATCGTCATCACTGCATGGGCTCGTGCTCCTGCAGCGGGCGGCGATTGAGCTGGCGGGGGTTCATGAACGGCTGAAGTTGGCCCGGGCGCGGCTGCTGACGGCGACCACGGCCCGGAAGGCCGTCGAGACACTTCGAGGCCGACGCAAGGCCGAGTATGACACGGAGCAAAAGAGGCGGGAATCGGCGGAGATGGACGATCTGAGCATCATGCGGTTTGGCCGGAGTGAAGCATGAAGTCCCTGTGGATCATCCTCTCGACCCTTGCGGTAGCCAACCTCTTTGGCGTGCTGCTGCTCATCGCGTGGCTCGCAGGGACGGATCGGCTCTCGCGCGACCGCATGGAGCGCATCCGCCAGATTCTCTCATCAACAGTGACGGCCGAGACGGCGGCGGTTGTGGACGAATCGGCCAAGAAGGATGCGGCGATGGTGCAGGCCAAGGCCGACGAGAAGGCCAAGCTCCCCCCCGAGTCCGCGGCTGAGGCCATCGAGCGGCAGCGGACGGAGGACGATGCCCGCGAGCAGGCCCGGATCCGGCGGCAACGGGAGCTTGAGGACCTCGCCCGGCAACTGACGCGGGATCGTCAGACCCTCGATGAGGACCGCAGCAAACTGACGGCCGACCGCCGTGCCTTTGACGACCTGCGGGCAGCCGCGGCCGGGAGGGCCAAGGACGAGCAGTTTCAGCAGGCGCTGGCGGCGCTTGAGTCGCAGAAGCCCAAGGACGCGTATGCGGTGCTTCGGGCGATGATCGATCAGAAGCAGCAGGAGCAGGCCATCACCTACCTCGCAGCCATGGAAGAGACCAAGCGGGCGAAGGTGCTGACCGAGTTCATCAAGGCGGACGACAAGCTGGCAGCGGGTTTGCTCGAAGACCTTCGCGCTCACGGCGTTGCCGGTGCGGAGAAGGCCGCCGGCCGTCCTGCCTCGGCCCCGTGAACGCTCTGCCCGACTGAAAGGGGCGCGTTCGGCATGGCCACGCAGGCGGCGCAACTTCGATCGGTTGATGCTGCGCCATCGAGCGCATTCGCAGCGCGAGGACGGTCCCTATCGGGTCCCGAGGGTGATTTTCGAGCCGCGCTCGACAACCTCGACCGAGCGGAAGATCGTGCTGTTGATCGAAAGGGTGATGACGAGGCCATCGAAGCACAAGAGAAGGTTCCGGGCGACGAGGCCGAGACGGCGGGGACTGTCGAGACGGCTGAAGGGGAGCCGCGTGCAGAAACCAAGGCCGACGGCGCGGATGATCGGTCGATCGCCACGAACAACCCGCAGCGTGGGGATGGAGATGCTCCGGCCGAGGCGGCTTCGCTGACTGTCGCCGCGGCAGCGGCCCCCCTCACGATCACTGCGCTGAATCGGCTGCTGCTGCGCATCGACCCGACGCTCGCGGCGCGAGGGCTGATTCGGGGCGTTCAGGCCAAGGGCGGTACGGACGGCTCGCTCAACGCTCCCGGGGAGTCCGAGGGTGCCGGTCCGAAAGTCGTGGATCGCGCACTGGACGTGCGGCCGAGGCGCGATGCTGCGGCGGCGACTCTCGAGGGGGGCAGGCAGAACCTGCGGAACCCACCTACGCCGGAGGGGGAGAGCGACACCGGCTCGGACCCGCTCTTCGGGTCGAACGTGGCACAGACGGATCAAGAAGGATCGGAGACGGGCGCTGCATCCCCCACCGTGGCGGAAGACTCAGCGGCCACACCGTCGACAGCCGTCACGGCGGCGACCGCGGAAGCACGGCCGCGGACGGCCTTGCCTCTTCTTGACCGGCTTACCGAGCGGCTGACTGATCGGCTCACGGGCCCGCGCTCGCCTTTCGCAGTGCGGGCGGTGGCTGTCGGCACCCGGGCCGGGTTCCAGGAATCGAACCAGCAACCGGGGTTCGGCCCGCAGGGGCAACGCGCCTCTACGGCCCCGAGCGTGCCCAACGCGCAGGCAGGGGCGGCAACGTCTGCGCCCAGCGCGGAGCAGTTTGAGGCCCAAGTCGCCCGTGGAGCCGCGGCTCTCCTTGAACGGGGGGGCGGGAATCAGGAGATCACGCTCCGGTTGAACCCTGAATCGCTCGGGGAACTCCGGATCCACCTCAGCATCGATGGGGAGCGGGTCCGGCTGCGTTTCGCCGCTGAAACGCCCGAGGCACGGGGATTGCTCCAGTCCACATGGTCGTCGATCGCGGATGCCCTCAGCGAGAAGGGACTCCTTCTTGATGAGGAGCGTTCGGGTGTTGAGCACCTTGATCGTGTAAGCACCTTTGGAGCCGCGGAGCGGCCTGAGAACGCGGGCGGAGATCCGCGGACGGGGTGGGAGAATGGCTCGGAGAGCCGGGAAGAGAGCGACGGGGACGGACCCCCGACGACGAATGACGGGCGGAGACCCGGAAGTCCATCGAGCGAAGACCCGCCGCGGGTGTGGGATTCGGTCGGCCGTATGGCCGTGACGCTCGAAGGACTGTTCCTGCGTGTCGACGCGATCGCCTGAGGGCGTCCCGCTCCTCCTCCTCCGGGTGATCAGCACCGCAAGTCAAAGGGCCTTCCATGTCGGCAACCTCCGCGCTGGCGTCATCGACAACTTTTGCGAACACGACGCTGCCGAACAAGTACTCGGAGCTTTCGAGCGATGAGTTCGTCAAGATCATGCTGACGGAGCTGTCGAACCAGGATCCGCTCAAGCCGCAGGATTCGAGCACGCTCATCCAGCAGATGGCGAACATCCTCTCCATCCAGTCGGACGTTGATCTCTCAAAGAAACTCGATTCGCTCGTCACTCAGAATCAACTTGCCACCG
>JBQTIJ010000368.1:0-4615 GCA_052388255.1 Phycisphaerales bacterium | reverse complement strand
CCGCCCCCCTTTCTCCACCGCCCCTGACCGTCTAAACTCCCCTCCCCCTGTAGACCCCTTCGAAGGCGTATTCCCATGGCGATCCAGACCATCCTCGAGAACATCAACAAGTCCACCCTCAAGGGCGATGTCCCCCGCATGGACGTCGGCGACACCGTGAACGTCCACTGCCGAAGCATCGAAGGCAACAAGGAACGCGTCCAGGTCTTCCAGGGCGTCGACATCGCCCGCTCCGGCAGCGGCATCAACGAGATGCTCACCGTCCGCCGCATCGTCGAGGAATACGGCGTCGAGCGCATCTTCCCCGTCCACTCCCCCAAGATCGCGATGTACGAAGTCCTGCGTCGCGGCGACGCCCGCCGCGCCAAGCTCTACTTCCTCCGCGACCGCACCGGCAAGAGCCGCCGCCTCAGCGACCGCCGCCGCGGCCTCAAGCACGTCCAAGGCATCCCCACTGTCTCCACCAACCCCATCCTTCCGGCCGTGACTGAGAAGTCAGAGAAGAAGGCCAAGAAGTAAGCCCGGCCCCGGCTCCGGCCCCCAGCCGCGCAACACAACCAAGTTCCCCCCAAAACACCAGCCCCCGCGGCTGGTGTTTTTTGTTGCATTGCGCCCGCACGTCCCGCGCACCCGTCCCTCCCCGCAGGCCAGCCAAGTCCCCCAGCTTCACCCGCTCCGCGGCTCACCAAGTCTGCACTTGACGCGCTGCCGCCATGTAGTAGACTCTCCCAACCGAACCCAAGCGCCTCCGGAGCCACACACAATGCCCGCCCATGCCTTCTCCCCTTCGCGGCACCCGGCCATCTCCCACCGCTGGCTCCGCGGGCTGCTCTCCGCGCTCGCATCTGTCGTGCTTCTGGGGTCCCTCGCCGCGCCCGCCTCCGCCCAGACCGTCATCTACGTCAACGCCGCGGCTGCGCCCGGGGGCGATGGACAGAGTTGGGGGACGGCGTATCAGGACCTTCAGGCCGCAATCACTGACGCCAACGCGCGGATACTGGCCCTCACGGCGGGCGCACAGTCTGGCGGGAACATAGATCTTTGGATCGCGGCTGGCACGTACAAGACAGAGCCGGTCTTAGGTGGGTTCTCACTCGCTGGGGCAAGCTCCAACCAAGGACCTGGCTTTCTTCGGGCCTTCGGCGGTTTCGCAGGGAACGAATCACACGTTGAACAGCGCGATCCGACCGTTCGACACACGATCCTCACGGCAGACGTTCTCGGCGATGATGGTCCGGGGTTTACCAACCGCAGCGACAACCAAGGGACAGTGCTATTCGTCGGGACCTACGGTCGGGCGGACGGCGTCGTAGTCCGCGGTGCAAACGGCTCGGGCGTCGTCGTGACCCAAGCCGGCGTGCTCAACGGTTGCGTGATCATTGACAACGACAGTCCGGGACCGGGAGGAGGTGCTCATGTGCACGATGGCCAAGTCATCGGCTGCAAGTTCATCGGGAACAGGGCGGTGCGGGGCGGGGGCGTTGCACTGTTCGGCAACAGCGCAGCCGTCGTCAACTGTCTCTTCTCGGCCAACCACGCGCCAGCGGTGGATGATTGTCCGACCTGCGGCGAGGGAGGTGCGATCGACATCACCTTCGGCGGCTCAGTTCGCAACTGCACCTTCGTTGGGAACACCGCTGCGCGCTTGAGCGTCGTAGCCCTCGGGAATACGAGCGCCGAGACTTGCGCGCTTGTCAACAGCGTGGCGTTCGGGAACTCCCAAGCGACCGGTCCGAGCATCGGGTTCGTCGAGAACGCATCCGGTGGCATCACGGCCTCGCACAACGTGCTCGACGCTGATCCGGGCTTTGGCGATCCCGCTCTGATCGTGGGTAACCCGGGCCTCCTTGCCCCAGCCGGTCTCGATGGCCTGTTGGGCACGATCGATGATTCCCCCGCTCTCGCGCCAGGATCTCCGTGCATCGACACTGGCAGCGCCGACCTACCACTCTATTCACCGGATGCACTGAACCGAGTTCGCACGGCCGATGGCGACAATGATGGTCTCAGGACGGTCGATCGCGGTGCGAGCGAGTTCGGCGCACCGCCGTTCCTGCCCGTGGTGTTCGTTCGGGCTCTGGCAGCCCCGGGCGGTGACGGAACCACGTGGAGCAGGGCATTCCAAGCCGTTCAGGACGCGGTCACCGCCTTCGGGTCAGAACCAGGGCGACAGGCCGAGGAAGTCTGGATCGCAGAAGGAACTTATCTGCCCGGCCCCCCCGGCGCGCCGCGCGAGGCTGCTTCGCTCCTGTTGTTTTCTCCAATTGTCATACGCGGCGGCTTCGTCGGAACCGAGTCCACCGCAGCACAGGCGAACCCGGATCTTCATCGAACGGTGCTCTCGGCGGACCTGAATGGCGATGATTCGATCGGCGCGTACATGGACAATGCCCCACGGATCATCGATGTGTTCGCTCCGGGCACGCTCATAGACGGTTTCTCCTTCGTTGGCGCGCGAGCCATCGAGTTCGGGTCTCCGCCCTCAGGTGCGTTGGTGGGCAACTCGTGTGGCCTGCTGCGCGTATCGAGGTGCGTTTTCAGAGAGAATGTTGGTGACTTTGGGAGTGCCCTCTTCGCGTGTGGCACGGGATTGGTGGTGAGCGACTGCCTCTTTGAAGACAACGGCGGCGTCTACGGCGAACCCGACTTCCAGACCGTTCGAGGAGGTGCCGTGTACGTGTTCTCCGGGGCTGTTTCAGGCGTCTTGGAGCGGTGCGTCTTCCGCCGCAACCGTGCGTTGGCCGGGGCGGCCATCGCCGTCTTTGGCGCGGGTTCGGCAGGGCAGCCCTTTATCATCAGGAACTGCCTGATCGAAGACCACGTAGATCCCACGTGCACCGCGGTCGTCTCGGCGCAGGAGTCGGCGCCAGTCGCGCTTCACAACACCTCCGTCATCGGGAACTCCATCGCTGGCCCGGCGGTGAGTGAAGTGACCGAAGTGATCGGTTGCCTGATCGCGCAGAACATCTCGTCCGCCCCCGGTCCAGCCGGCTTCGGGTCACCCCGCAGAACCACCATCTTGAACACAACTATCGCAAGCAACACCGCAGCCGGTGGCATCGGAGCGGGCATTGCGCTGGACTCGGGTGCTGCCAACTCGCTGATCGCTAACTCCATTATCTACGGTAATCGCAACTTCACGGGCGGAAGTCAAGCCGAGCAGGTGGATATCGCGGTTCCTGCTGTTGTTGGTATCGTCGAGTTCAGTTCGAATCTCATCGAAGCCTGGAATGGTCTGATTCTCAGTCTCGGCACCGGCACCACCGATCAGAACCCACGCTTTATCGACCCGGCAAATGGCGACTTTCGGCTCGGAGTTGGTTCCCCCGCTATCGACTCTGCCAACGCTGACCCACTTGTGGATGGCACTACCGGCCAGTTCCGAATCTTGACCGACCTTGTCGGCTTGCCCCGACTCGTCGATCAACCTTCCGTGCCGAATACCGGGACCGGCGCTCTCGATCACCTTGATCGTGGCTGCTACGAGGCACAAGTAAGTTGTCCAGAGTGCCCCGGAACCCGCGATTGGATCAACCCCGCAGGCGGACAGTTCGCGGCTCCCATCAACTGGTTCCCATCCGTACCAACATCGCTCCATGACGCGAGGTTCGCTCTCCCCGGCGCATACACCGTCTCGCTCCCCGCCGCGGCTTCGGTCTCTACCCGCTCGGTCGCTTTCCGAGATGGCGAGGTCTCCTTGGTCGTTCCTTCCTCGACCACCTACGCGCTCTCCTCGACCACCACGCTCGGCCTTGACATCAGCGGGCTTGACCCGCTCTCGTCCTCCCTTCACCTCTCCGGCGGCGGCTCGCTCCGCAGCCCGGATATCGCCATCGGCCTCGCCCCGCAGACCCGCGGCACACTCCGCGTCTCTGGCCCCGGCACCACCCTGCGCGCCACCCGCAACCTCATCATCGGCGGCGAGGGCGCTGGCACCCTCGAGGTCTTGGGCGGCGCCCGCGTCGTCTCCCGCTCCGCCGCGATCGGTGATCAACCCGGCTCGACCGGTCTCGCCCGCGTCAGCGGCCCGGGCTCGCGCTGGGACATCCCCTTCTTCCTTGTTGTCGATAAGGGCGAGGCCATCGTCGAAGACGGCGGAACACTCAGCACCTCGTTCGGGACGTACCTCTTCAACGAAGGCCGCGTCTCCGGCAACGGCACCATCGTCGGTGATGTCATCAACTTCGGCCGTCTTGAACCAGGCCAGACCGGTTCCTCCGTCATCGGCCAACTCTTCATCAACGGCTCGTATGAACAAGTCGGCGAGATCGTCGATCTTGGCGGGGCCTCCGGGCTCCTCTCTCTCGATGTCTCCGGCACCAGCGCGGGCCAGTTCGATAAACTCGTCATCGCCGGCGAAACCAAACTCGGTGGCGGCCTGATTGTGCAAGCGCCCCTCGGCGGCTTCCCCGCTCCACCACCTGAGGGCCTCTCCCTTCCTTTGATCGATGCCCTCGGCGGCATCGGCATCAGTGACACCACCGGCATGCCCGCCGATCACGTAGATGTCGCCTTCTACCCGCGTGTCCCCGGGCCCGGCGGCGGGCCCAGTGACCAGTTCCTCCGTCTCGAGCGACCCGAAGGGGGCGGTGCCCAGTTCTTCAACCTCACCACC